>CALDUF010000113.1 GCA_937923515.1 uncultured Flavobacteriaceae bacterium | reverse complement strand
ACCAGGCGTTAGAATGCTTATTATAGAAGGTAATGTACTGGTTGGCGCAGTAAGTGGTGGCTGTGTTGAAAAAGAAATAGTGTTGCAAGCCCAATCCGTTTTTAAGACTGGGCAATCTAAAATGATGACTTACGATGGTAGGTACCGATTAGGTTGCGAGGGTGTTTTGTATATTCTGTTAGAAGAACTAAAATTTGAAACAACTTTTGAAACTACTTTTTTAAATTGTTTGAAGGACAGAAAGTCTTTTGAGGTTATTTCTTATTATAAAAAAGCAGCAGGTGTTTTTACTGGTATAGGTTCTGTAGTAAATATTGGGGGCGACAGTTTTTCTATTTCAGAACGAAATTCTGAGATCAGCGATGGTTTAATATGTCGTCAAAACATGCCGCCATGTTTTAAATTAATAATTATTGGTGCAGAACATGATGCTGTACAATTGTGTAAATACGCGGCATTAACAGGGTGGGAAGTTACCATGGTCGCAGGTCTCTCAGAAGCTAAAACCGTAGATTATTTTGAAGGTGCTCAAAATTTGATTGCAACAACACCAGAACATCTAGACGTATCTAAAATTGACAATCAAACAGCTATTGTTTTAATGACACATAATTTTGCTTACGATTTACGCTATTTGGTAGCATTACAACACACTACTCCAAATTATATTGGGCTTTTAGGGCCAACTAAACGACGTGAAGATTTATTGTCTCAATGTATTGAATATTGCCCAGAACTATCCGTTAATTTTTTGAATATCATTCATGGTCCAGCAGGTTTAGATATTGGCTCAGAAACACCTCAAGAAATAGCAATAGCAATAATGTCAGAGATTTTAACTGTAACGCGAAACCGAAACGGACTGCCGTTAAGTCAAAAAACAGGACGTATTCATCATAAAAACTAACTAGTGATGTCAATATCAAAAATAGCAATCGCTATTCTAGCTGCAGGCGCATCCTCACGAATGGGGCAACCCAAGCAAATTTTAAAGTGGGGTGATACCACTTTAATTTCGCATTGTATTAACGTGTGTAATGCAACTTCCGCGAAAGAAACTATGGTAGTTTTAGGTGCAAATCAGGATGCTATTTTTCCAGAAATTAAAGATGAATCAGTTAGTGTAATCATTAATAAACATTGGCGATTAGGTTTAGGAAAATCTATTGCTTGTGCAGCGCAATATTGCTTAGATTCAAACGAAAATAGTGACGGCCTTTTAATTGTTTTGGCAGACCAACCCTTTGTTACAACACATTACTTAAACCGTATGATTCATGAATTTCAAACCACAAAACCTGATATTATTACAACGCAGTATGCTTCAAAAGTTAAAGGTGTTCCTGTACTTTTTAATAACACATACTTTAAAGCCTTATCACAAATTACAGGCGATGATGGTGCAAAATCTATTATTAAATCCCATTCAAATTTTGTAAAAACTTTGACTCCAAATTTTGATAATGTAGATATAGATACTAATGGCGATTACAACACGCTTTTGGCTAGATTACACAAATAATTAGATGGTAATTATATGGTTTTTTAGCTTTCTTTTAATGGTACAAAGTTTTCTTTATTTATAGAGATTAAAATAATTGCTGCAAGCCAAAATAAAATGAAACTACAATAACTTTAAAGTCATTAACTTTACACTAAAAAAAATATCTAATTTTTAGAAAAAGAAATAAATAAAATGAAAAACACGCTAAAATTTTTGTGCTTAAGTTTACTAATCTTGTTTTCTTGTAATGATACAAATACTACCAATATTACTGATGATGAAGAGGAGGAGGAAACGATTAACTTAGATGATGTTATCTATAACGTGCCTGTTTTTGTGAATGTGGTATACAAAAACAATCCATTAGAAGAGGAGGTTATAGAAAATCAAATTCAATTTTTGAATGATGTTTTCGCTGGTAGAACCACAAATTTAGATGATGTTCCAGAGCAATTTAGGGCTACAGTAGCAGGAGATATAAAAATCCGCTTTTTTTTAGAGGGCATTGCGCAAAGAGAGACAACAAAAGATAGTTTTGATGACACAGCAGAAATTGCCAGAGAAGCACTTGGTATAGAGGCTACAGATACTGGAAGTATATTAAATATTTGGGTAGCTGTACTAGATGGAGCAGATGGCGATTCTACGTTTCCAGAAGATTTAGCTGATGAAGATTTGTTCTTAGAAGGTGTATATATAGACCGGAGTGCTTTTGGTGTTAGAAATGGTATCGGTATTCGTAATGAAGGCAAACAGTTGGTTCACGAAATTGGTCATTTTTTCAACCTGTTTCATCTTCCAGGTCTAACAGACGATACTAGTGGATGTGAGTTTGATGATGGTGTTGATGATACACCTAATAGTCAAGACATTTATTTTGGTCGTCCAGAGCAAGATAGTAGCTCTTGTAATTCCAAAGATATGTTTATGAATTTTATGGAAAACGTTTTTGACGATACAAGAATAATGTTTACCAAAGGGCAAAAAGCGCGCATGCGTGCCACTTTAGTTAACGGTGGTGTAAGAGCTACTTATGTAGAAAGCACAACTATAGAAGAATAATGAAATAGATGTAAGTTTCATCAAAAATTTTTGTTGTAACAACAACAAATGTATTTTAATAACATGAGTAAACTACCAAAAGACAAAGCCTTAACTCCCGAAACATTTGAAAAGCTTACGCTAAAAGCACCAGCAACAAATAGTGCAGGTTTTGGAGGTGTAAAGGCAGCTTTAAGTCATGCAAACAAATACATGAATACCAAAGATGCTATTAAAGTATCTTTAAAAATGAACCAAAAAGGTGGTTTTGATTGCCCAGGTTGCGCATGGCCAGATCCTGATGATGAGCGTTCGTCTTTAGGTGAGTATTGCGAAAATGGGTTAAAAGCCATGGCAGAAGAAATGCAAAATAAACTCATTAATAGAGCGTTTTTTGCAACGCATACTGTTGATGAACTGGCAGCATTATCTGATTTTGAAATTGGCAAATCAGGGCGTTTAGCAGAACCTATGTTTTTGCCCAAAGGCGCTACACACTACCAACCCATTTCTTGGGATGCCGCTTTTAAAAAGGTAGGGCACCACTTAAATGCTTTGGAAAGTCCAGACGAAGCAGTATTTTACACCTCTGGGCGCACCACAAACGAAGCCGCTTTTTTATACCAATTATTTGTTAGAGAATACGGTACATCAAACTTACCCGATTGTTCTAATATGTGCCATGAAGCGAGCGGTAGTGCACTATCTGAAACTTTAGGTATAGGCAAAGGCTCAGTAACTTTAGATGATCTGTACAAAGCAGAATTGGTGATGGTTGTGGGGCAAAATCCTGCTACAAATCATCCTAGAATGTTGTCTGCTTTAGAAAAAACCAAAAAAAATGGTGGTAAAATTGTAGCTATTAATCCGTTGCCAGAAGCAGGATTAATGAAGTTTACAGATCCGCAAAACCCCATAAAAATGCTAACGGGTGGCACAAAACTATCAGATGTGTTTGTGCCTATTACCATCAATGGCGATGTCGCTTTTTTTAAAGCCTTATTATTAAAGTTATTAGCTCAAGAAGAGGCAACGGGTAATGTGTTTGATAAAGATTTTATCGATACATACACAAACGGACTTGATGCATTTATTTCAGATTTAAAAACCTATAATTTTGAGGAGTGTTTAAAAGCTTCGGGCGTATCTAAAGCGGTATTTGATGATGTTTTTCAATTGGTTTTAAATAGCAATAAAATTATCATTTGTTGGGCAATGGGCTTAACGCAGCACGAAAATGCTGTAGATAATATTCGAGAACTCGTAAATCTGTTATTGTTAAAAGGCAGTATTGGTAAAGAAGGTGCTGGTACGTGTCCTGTTCGTGGGCATTCCAACGTACAAGGCGATAGAACTGTTGGAATTTGGGAAGCGGCACCACAAGCATTTTTAGATAAAATAGAAGCAAAATACGGCTTTAAGCCAACCGCAAAACACGGTTATAGTGTTATAGAATCCATCAAAGCCATGTACGAGCAAAACGCCAAGGTGTTTTTTGGTTTGGGCGGTAATTTTATTTCTGCGGTGCCAGATACGGGTTACGCTGCCAAGGCTATGGCGCAATGTAATTTAACCGTTCACGTAAGTACAAAGCTCAATCGGTCGCATTTAGCAACAGGTAAAGAAGCATTAATTTTACCTTGCTTGGGGCGCGCAGAAAAAGATTATCAAAAAACAGGAGTACAAACCCAAAGTGTAGAAAACTCTATGGGTATTGTATCGTCTACCAAAGGTATATTAGAGCCCTGTTCAAACGAGTTAATGAGCGAGGTAGCTGTGGTTTGCGGTATTGCCCATGCCACACTAAAGGCGCGTTCTAAAATTAATTGGTTGGCTTATAAAGATGATTATAACTTGGTGCGCGACGATATTGCCGAAGTGGTTTCAGGTTTCGAAAACTACAATTCCAAACTAAAACAACCATCGGGGTTTTATTTGCCAAATGGAGCGCGAGTTCGCGATTTTAAAACAAAAACAGGAAAAGCAAATTTCACTAAAAACAAATTACCAAATTGGACCTTAAAGGCCAATGAGCTAATTATGATGACCGTAAGAAGTCACGACCAATTTAACACCACCATTTATGGATTGAATGACAGGTATCGCGGTGTTTTTAACGAAAGGCGCGTAATTTTTATGAACCGTGAAGACATGAAACTACGTAGTTTAAAAACAGAAGATGTAGTACACCTAAAATCCGAATACAACGGCGTAATTCGTGAGGCAAAATTTTTTAAGGTCGTTGGTTACGATATTCCTAAAAACTGCTGCGCTACCTATTTTCCAGAAACCAACGTGCTTGTACCGTTAGATAGTTTTGCGCATACCGCCAAAACGCCCGCATCAAAAAGTGTGCGCATTACAGTTCAAAAGGCATAATATTTTTGGCTTTGTTTTGGGCGTTACCCCGCAAAAAAGCGGGGTCGGGCTATCCGCTAAATCTTTTGTTTTATCATTCCTTTACATGTAAGGCATCAATAATTCAATTTTGGCAAACTTCAAATACAATCTAATTCAAAATAAAAAACAAAAGGATACCGCTACTATCCCTAACGCGCCTATCTGCATGGTAATAGCCAAACCGTTAATATCGTTTGTACGTGTTAGTATTGGTTTAAATACGTCGCATTAAAATCTTAAATTTTCAGTAAAAAATCAATATCAAATTTTTGAAAAGATAATTATCAACCTACCAATTTGAGAAATCTTCAATAATCGCTATTCTACGTAAATTTATTAATTTTTTATACTTAAAAATAAGTATAAATACTTAGTTTTGTTTTCAAATACGTAATTATGCAACAAGTTATTGTAGTTGGAAATGGAATGGTAGGTTATAAATTTTGCGAAAAATTTGTAGCACAAGCCGAAAGTAAAGATTTTAAAATCACAGTGTTTGGTGAAGAACCAAGGCCAGCTTATGATAGAGTTCATTTAAGTGAGTTTTTTGAAAACCAAGATGCTAAAGCTTTAGAAATGGCGCCAGCAGAGTGGTATGCTGAACATAATGTTGACTTAATTACTGGTGAGCGTGTTGCAGATATCAACAGGAGCTCAAAAACAATAACCACAGCTAAGGATCGTGAGTTTTCTTATGATTATTTAGTGTTGGCAACAGGATCGTCTCCTTTTGTACCGCCAATAAAAGGCGTAGAGAAAGAAGGCGTGTTTGTGTACAGAACCATTGAAGATTTAGAAGACATGTTAGCCTATGCTGCTAAAATTAATGCAGAAAAGCCAGATGGTAGAGCCGCTATTTTAGGCGGTGGTTTATTAGGTTTAGAAGCTGGAAAAGCAGTTTTAGACATGGGTTTAGAACCACATGTTGTAGAGTTTGCCTCTAAACTTATGCCAAGGCAATTAGATTCTAGAAGCTCGCAAGTGCTGCAATTAAAACTGGAATCTATTGGGTTAAATATTCACTTAAGTAAAGCTACTAATCAAATTTTGGGCGACGGCAAAATTACGGCTATGGAGTTTGGTGAGGATGATGTACTAGATGTTGATATGCTTATAGTTTCTGCTGGAATTAGACCTAGAGATGAACTGGCTAGAGCATGCGGACTAGACGTTGGCGTGCGTGGTGGTGTTGTGGTAGATAATACCATGAAAACTTCAGATGCGCATATTTACGCCATTGGTGAGATTGCACTATACAACCAAATGATATACGGTTTGGTAGCTCCAGGCTACGACATGGCAGATGTTGCTGTGCAACAAATTATTGGAAATACCGACAAAATAATGCCAGCAGATATTGACATGTCTACCAAATTAAAATTAATTGGTGTAGATGTGGCAAGCTTTGGTGAACCGTTTATGCCGGCCTCTAAAGGACACTCCATTATATTCGAAAACAAAACACAGCATTTATACAAACGAATTAATGTAAGTCATGACGGTAAAAAATTACTAGGAGGTATTCTAGTTGGTGATGCTGCAGATTATAGTATGTTGCATCAAGTATATTTAAACGGTATGGCCATTCCAGAAGATCCTGCGCAATTAATATTACCTACTAGCGAAGGTGGTGCATTGCTTGGTGATGTTATGGATTTACCAGACGAGGCACAAATATGTTCGTGCGAGAGTGTTACCAAAGGCCAAATATGTGGTGTTATAGAAAGCGGTGAAGCTACAGATTTAGGTAGCGTTGTAAGCTGTACCAAAGCTGGTACGGGTTGTGGTGGTTGTAAACCTATGGTTGCAGATTTAACAAATGCTACGCTTAAATCGCTTGGTATTGAAGTTAAAGATTCGGTGTGTGAGCATTTTGATTATAACAGACAGGATTTATATAAAATTATAGAAGTAAAAGGCTATACCACGTTTAACGAGGTTTTAGATAATCACGGCAATGGTGGCCATGGTTGCGAGTTGTGTAAACCACTTATTGCATCTTTAATGGCAACAATACATGCCGATACTGCCAATAAGGAATATGCTATCCAAGACTCGAACGATAGATTTTTGGCTAATATTCAACGTAATGGTACATATTCTGTTGTACCACGCGTTCCAGGAGGTGAAATTACACCCGATAAGCTAATTGCTCTTGGCCAAATAGCTAAAAAATACGATTTATATACAAAGGTTACAGGCGGTGTACGCATAGATTTATTTGGTGCAACGCTAAACCAGTTGCCTTTAATTTGGAAAGAATTAATTAGCCATGGTTTTGAAAGCGGGCATGCTTATGGAAAATCGTTGAGAACTGTAAAAACCTGTGTAGGTTCTACATGGTGCCGTTATGGTATGGATGAGAGTGTAAGCTTTGGTATAGAGTTAGAAAACCGCTATAGAGGTATTAGAGCACCGCATAAAATAAAAGGTGGTGTATCTGGATGTATTCGCGAATGTGCTGAGGCACGAGGTAAGGATTTTGGTTTAATTGCTGTAGAAGGTGGATGGAATTTATACGTAGGTGGCAATGGTGGTGCAAACCCAAGGCATGCCGAATTATTTGCTGAACAAATAGATAACGCAACGGTTATAAAATACTTAGATAGGTATTTAATGTTTTATATGAGAACTGCAAAACCACTGCAACGTACTGCCGCATGGCAAGAGCGACTTGAGGGCGGTTTAGATTACTTAAAAGAAGTGATTATAAATGATAAATTAGGAATTGCAGACGACTTGGAAAAGGAAATGCAAACCTTAGTTAATAAGTTTGAGTGTGAGTGGACACAAGCGGTTAACGATCCAGAGATGATGAAACGTTTTAACCATTTTGTGAATAGTGAGGATGAAGATGATAACTTGGTTTTTGTGCCAATGCGCGATCAAAAAATGCCAGAGCCTTGGGCGTAGTGGTACGTTAAAGGCCTTACGTATTGGTTAAGACTTAAAGCTAGAGACTTAAGCTGATAGATAGGTGAAAAGTGTATGCTTGTAGTTGGCAGATACCCCCGCGTTAGGGATTGCAGTGATAGCTTTTGCGCTCGCCTAAGCGGAGCGCAACACTACAAACGGAAAGCCCGACACCGCTTTTTTGCGGGGTAACGTCCAAATTATAGAAAACGAATAAATGATACTAATTTTAATATCTTAAAATAAATTAAAATGGAAAATATTCTAGATACGTATTGTGCTACTAATATTGAAGACGTTACCGTTTGGTTTAAAGCAGCATCTGTAGCCGATTTTCCTGTAGATGGTGGTGCGTGCGTTAAATATAAAAACAAGCAAATTGCCGTGTTTAATTTTTCGAGATTAGGAAAGTGGTATGCGTGCCAAAACCTTTGTCCGCATAAAATGGAAATGGTGCTAAGTCGCGGTATGATTGGTGATGATAAGGGCGTACCAAAGGTGGCTTGCCCGTTGCATAAAAAAACTTTTTCGTTAGAAAATGGTGAGAATTTAAATGGCGATTTAGAGGCTATTGCTACCTATCCAGTAAAAATTGATGCTGGCAGTGTTTATATAGGTTTTACGGAATAATAGTAACGTAAATTTATAATTAAAATAGGCTTTGTAATCGTTTTTTTTAAAGTTAGATATTGAATTATGAGATTAATAGAAATAGTGTTATACCAAAGCATGCGGTACTATTGAAGGGCTAACTTAAAAGGTTATTAACTTACTGAGACAAATTTTAAATGTTCTACATTTTATCGCAAAAGCTTTGGTAATTACTTAATAATTTGATGGTAAATTGATTATTTTATTTTTCCATTAAAAACACTTACAATACTTTTAAATTAAAAAAAGTAATTGTGTATATTGGCTTTTACAGAATATAATTCTATATAAATTATGAAGCCCACACGTTTTGAAACTGCTATTGCACTTATTGACAAAGCAAACTCAGAAGACACAAATACCTACGAGGTTGCAGGATTACAATATCCTAAAGAGTTACTCTACTCGCAACGTATGACACGAAAGTTATTACAGTTTAAACCAGACGCATCTAAGGCGTTACAAATTGCTGCACGCGCACAACACATTTGCCGATGGAAAATACCTAGAGACGCATACCCAATGGACCGTGTTGGTTATTTAAAATGGCGCGAAACTTTAAAGAAAATGCATGCAGATTTAACGTCTGATATTTTAAAAAAAGTAGGTTATGATGCGCAATTTGATGATAGAATTAGAAAAATTATTCTAAAAAAACTTATTAAGAAGAATGAGGAGTCTCAAGCCTTAGAAGATACAATATGCTTAGTGTTTTTAGATTATTATTTTGATGAGTTTGCAGAAAAACATCCTGACGAAAAGGTAATTGATATTTTGCAAAAAACTTGGGTTAAGATGAGTGATGAAGGGCAGCAAGAAGCCTTAAAACTCAACTTTTCTGACACCTCTTTGGCTTTAGTGAAACAGGCGATTTCATAAACTAATTTTGATATGGCAAAAAACGGCAATTCGTTAGATCAACGCACTTTTGATAAACTTCGCCGTTTGTACATTATTGGTTTTAGTACCATTGCATTATCTGTTCTTGTAAGTCAAATTTTAATTCGCACGCATCTTAGCGGACAAGAAAGTGATTCTACTGTTATAAATATTGCTGGTAGGCAACGTATGTTGAGTCAGCAATTGGCAAAAAATGTGGTGTCTCTATCCTCTACATCAAGTATAGAAGAGCAACAAAAAATTAAAAATAATTTAAAGGAAACATTGCGTGTTTGGGAATTTTCTCATCATGCGCTTCAAAATGGTAACGATAGTTTGGGGTTGCCCCAAACAAATAGCGATGCCATATCAGTAAAATTCGCAGCTTTAAATCCTGTTTTTGATACCATTGCTAAAGCTTCAAAATCTATTATAACTAAAATTGAGAATACAGATGCAAATTCGTATACTTATATAAACGATGTTACAATTGTTAAAGCAAATGAAGGTGCATTTTTAAAACAAATGGACGCTATTGTGAATCAATATGATGCTGAAGCTGAGGAAAAAGTAGCATGGTTGCGTAAGCTGGAATTTTGGTTAACCATACTTACATTGGTAATTCTACTTGGTGAGTTTCTGTTTATTTTTTGGCCTGCAGCAAAGTCTGTACGTTATACTTTGGCAGAATTATTATCTGCCGAAAAACAAGCCAAACAAATGGCTTTTGAGGCAGATGAATTAAGTAAAGCCAGAGAAAAATCTATCCAAGAATTAAGTACATTAACACGTGCTATGGATGAAACATTACTTTTTGCAAGAACCTTACCAGATGGCACGCTAGTGCATATGGGTAATAAGTTTTCGCGATTATTTAAGTTTTCAAATTTTAATGATGCTGTGCCGTTTTGGAAAGCCATTTCGCAGTTAGAAAACGAGCAGGCATATATTGAAGATCTTATAACAAAACATAAAAAAACAGGGTGGAAAGGTGAAATAAAGGCCACATGTAAGGATCATAAAGATGTATGGCTAGAAATGGCAATTATACCTTATAGTCCCACAAGTGATAGATCTGAATTATTGATTATAGCTTCAGAAATTACAGAGCGTAAAGTAGCACAATTGGAGATAGATAGGTTAACGGCTGAAAGTTTTGAGGAGAAGATGAATCAGCAAAAAATCATCTCCAGTAAAATTATTGAAAACCAAGAGAAAGAACAAAACCGTATTGCTAAAGATGTGCATGATGGTATTGGGCAAATGCTAACGGGTTTAAAGTATAATTTAGAAAGTATTGATACCAATAATGTTGAAAAGGCAAACTCTAAAATTGAGCATTTAAAAGTATTAACTACCGATATAATAAAGGGTGTACGTGCGGCAACGTTTAACTTAACACCACCAGAACTTACCGATCATGGTATCGTACCAGCTTTAACAAAATTAGTGCAGGAACTCGCAAAACTTACGGGTAAAGAAATTGTACTTTTTAATAAATCTGATTTTAATCAGCGCTTAGATTCTCTTGCTGAAATAAATATTTACCGCATTACCCAAGAGGCTATTAACAACGCTATAAAATATGCTGAGTCTACGCATATTATAGTGTCTCTATCACACAGTAAAAATCTGTTAAGTATCGTTATTGATGATAATGGTAAAGGGTTTGATCCCGATAAAATTAAACACGTAAAAACTGGCGAAGGCGGTATGGGTATGACGTTTATGAAAGAACGTATTAAATATATAGAAGGCCGTTTATTTTTAACGTCAGAGCAAGGCAAGGGTACTCGAGTAACCTTAAATATACCCCTTAATAGTAATTAGTTAGTACTAATTTTTTATGTTGAAATTTTATTTTAATTAAGAATAATGCAAAGAAAATTAATAAGTTCTAAATCTACATTTGAAGAAAAGATTGGATATTCTAGAGCAGTAGTTCAAGGTAATTGGGTGTTTGTTTCTGGTACTACAGGTTACAATTATGAATCAATGACCATTAGCGATGCAGTTGAAGCACAAACAGAGCAATGTTTTCTAAATATTAAACACGCTTTAGCACAGGCCAATGCTAGTTTGTCTGATATTGTTAGAATTACTTATATTTTGCCAGATGCTAATGATTTTGAAGCATGTTGGCCAGTTTTGAGAAAATATTTAGGCACTATAAAACCTGCTGCAACTATGTTTTCTGCAGGACTTGCAGATAAAAAGATGAAAATTGAAATACAGGTAACTGCTTTAAAAGCATAGTACTAACTAAATATTTAATTTATAAGTTGTTTATATACTTATTTAGTTTATCCGTTGTAGGTTCATATATTTTTATGAGATGACTGCGCACTTCAACTTGCACCAAACTATCGTTATCTTGAATTTTCATTGCATTAGATTTTGATAGTGGCATGTGGCAATCAACACAATTGTTAGTGTTATGTGCTGTAGAAGTGGCGGGTAAACCACAACTAATATCTTGACCTTTGTGGCAGTTTATACATTTGGCGTTAAAACTAGCTAAATTTCCTCTTTCCTTTGCATGCGCATCATGGCAGGTTGTGCAATCCATAGTTGCTGTTTTTTCAAAACATTTACTAGCCTCTAAAAGTTCTACTTGATTTCCATGAACATCTGCGGCAGCTTTATACTTAGATTTATAATAGCTTTTAAAATCTTTATAGACAAAATTATCTAATGTATCACCTAGCACAAAATGAAATTCTTTATTAGTTTTTTTTCTGTGAGACCCAGAATGGCACAACGCGCACATATCCATTTTTTGCTGGCGCGATAATTGGTTTTGTTTTACAATATGTTTTCCGATAGTATCCTTTGGAAACTTATTTTGGTATGCCACGTGTTTTGCGGCTGGCCCATGGCAACGTTCGCAATCTACACCCCAAATAATACTTTTTTTATTAAACTTATTTTTAACTTTATTAAATTCATATTTGGTTTGTTTATGAGGTGTTGTTTGAGCAAAAGTAGCATGACACTCTAAACAGCTTACTGAAATTGGTCGTAATTTAGCTGCTAACTCTTCTTTATAACCAGGACTATTTATCCATTTTTTACTAGGAACAAAATATGAGGTTTGCAGTTGAAATAACTTATCATTTTCCCAACTAAAAAAAGATTGTCCTTTTACACCCGATCCAATTACAATATCAATTTTATCCTGCCTTATAATTTCATTGAGAGAATCATTTTTTAATATTTGAAAAAAGCCATTCCATTTTTTATCAATAGCATAACTATGATGTTTTCCTATCTTGAAACCATCAGAAATTGCCTGGTGAATTCCTTTTAGAGTATTATCAGAAGGCAGTGTAGAGGTTAAAAAATGAGCAGACGTTATATGTTGCTTATAAATATCTTCATGACAAGGTATACAAGCGTCAGAGCCTGAAAATGTTAAGCCATTGAAATGTTCTAGTTGTTGTCCTTTTTCAAAATACTCGTATGTACCAATAGATTTTTTTTGCCAAACATAAACAACAAAAACAGCGATAAGAATTAGGATAAAAAACATGATTTTTTTCATCATTTTTAAATATACAAAATTGAAGTGTTATCCATAATAATATCTTTTGTTATTTAATTCTAGTTAGAATTTATAAGTGAATGCAGTCACAAATACGTAGTATTACTTAATTTATTACTTTTGTTTGAATAATAGTAAATTATGGATAAAATTAATGTTGTACTTGCTGATGATCATGTTTTAGTTCGCGATGGTATTAAGGCACTTTTAGAAGATCAAGAAGGTATTGAAGTGATTGATGAAGCATCAAACGGAAAAGAAGCCTTATCACTAATTGCTAATAGTAAACCGCACGTACTAATAGTAGATATTAGAATGCCTGAAATGAATGGTATTGAGGTTGTAGGTGAAATTAGTAAGTTAAATTTAGAGGTAAAAACATTGGTGTTGTCTATGCATGATTCTGAAGAATACGTAGTGCAAGCCATACAAGCAGGAGCAGATGGGTATTTACTAAAAGGTGCTAGTAAAGAGGAGTTTTTAAAGGCAGTAACAAAAGTAGCTTCTGGCGGCAAGTATTTTACAGGTGATGTATCTGCTATTATTATGAAAAATTTTGTGAATGGCAATACAAATACTGCTGTAAGTCCTGAAATTGTCTTAAAAGAAAGTGTCTTCAATCTCACCAAACGCGAAAAGCAAATCCTTGGTTTAGTTTTAGAATTTAAAAACAATAAGGATATTGCTGATGAGCTACAAATAAGCAAACGAACGGCAGAAGTGCATCGCTTTAATTTGATGAAAAAGTTAGAAGTATCTAACTTAAAGGAATTGATAGATAAAGCAAAAAGCCATGCTTTGCTATAAATTAAGTTAGCGATTTAATGTAACAGTAATAGTAAAGAATAACAGTTTTAGTTAAAGTAGAGAAGATGCAAGCCATAAAAAAACGAAAAAAATACAAGAAAAAGCGCTACGCAGTTCCCGTTACAATAATTGTAGTATTACTGCTTTTAAGAATGTATTTACCAACGTATGTAAAAGGACAAATAAATACATCGCTCGCTAATATTCCTGGATTTTACGGTGAGGTTAAAGACGTTGATATTGCGCTCTATAAAGGTGCTTATGTTTTGGATAGTTTATATTTAAATAAGGTTGAAGCTAAAACTCAAGTCCCTTACCTTAATTTTCCAAAAAGCAATATTTCAATAGAGTGGAAATCGCTTTTAAAAGGTGAAATTGTAAGTGAAATTGTAATGCATAATCCCGAGATTATCTACGTGGTTGAAGATCAAAACCTTGATAGCACAACAACAGATGTTGATGATTGGAGTAAAGCGTTAACTAATATTATACCTATTGATATTAATAAATTAACTGTAAAAAATGGAAAGCTTGCTTATGTTGAGTTATCTACTGAACCTAATATAGATTTAAATTTTGATAATCTAGAGCTAACAGCTACAAATTTAAGGAATGTGGTATCTAAAACAGGTGCTTTACCATCACCACTTCACGCCACAGCACGTTCAATTGGTGGCGGTAGCGTGCGTTTAGATGGTAATATTAATTTGATAAAGCAAATACCAGATATGGATATATCGTTTGCACTAGAAAATACTAATATAGTAGCACTTAATAATTTTACAAGGCACTACTCTGGTTTAGATTTTGAAGCTGGAAATTTAAACCTTTATTGCGAAGTAGCTATTGCAGATGGTTTTTTAAAAGGATATGTTAAGCCATTATTATCTGATACTAAATTAATAGGTAAAGATGATGGCTTTCTGGGAAAATTATGGGAAGGCTTTGTGGGCTTTTTTAAATTTGTTTTGAAAAATCAAAAAACAGATACTATTGCTACTAAAGTACCCTTAGAAGGTGACCTTAATAATGTTTCTGGTGGCGTATGGCCTACAGTGTTTAATATTTTTGAAAATGCTTGGGTAAAAGCGTTTACGGGTAAAGTAGATGATGAAATTGATATTAAAGATGCACTTAATCAGAAAGCGCCATAATTTAAAGGATTATACGTGTTTTGCTGTAATTAGCACCAAGCGTTACAATACTTTATATACTATTCAGTAACGTTCTGTATTTACGTTTTATCAATCTCTTAAATCAATTTTAGATTTCTTAACTGTAATTGTAAAATCCTTAAAATCTACAGGATCTAATTATCAACTTCACATAAATATAATAGTACGTAAAATTTAACTACAAAAATTAAGTATTAATACGTAGATTTGAGATCAAGTTACGTATTCTAAGTACCATACTTTAAAACATCAAAGACAAAATTTTTACGTGAATTTATTATCAAATTAAAAATTTATCGGGTCTTTTTTGAAGTATCAAGAATAGTAAACTAGAAGCTTGATTAATAAATGATTATTGATTTAATTCGTAAAAAGGGTAGTCTAAAATGATAAAAAACGAAGTTAAAACAACCTGTTCTTATTGTGGTGTTGGTTGTGGTATTATTGTCAAAAAAGATGCTAACAATAAAGTATTGGTACAAGGCGATAAAGATCATCCTGTAAACAAAGGCATGCTATGTTCTAAAGGTATGAACTTGCATTATGTGGCGAATGATACTTCTGATAGAATATTATACCCAGAAATGCGTTGGAGCAGATCGCACCCAAGAGAGCGCGTAAGTTGGGACGATGCCTTAGATAGAGCTGCTAGCGTTTTTAAATCTATTATTAAAAAGCATGGGCCAGATAGTGTTGGTTTTTACGTTTCTGGACAAAGCTTAACCGAAGAATATTACATTGCAAATAAACTCACCAAAGGCTTTTTGGGTACCAATAATATCGATACAAACTCACGCCTATGTATGAGTTCTGCTGTTGTGGGCTATAAAAAAACATTTGGTGAAGATAGTGTGCCAGTGGCGTACGCAGATATAGAATTGGCAGACACGTTTTTAATTACAGGTGCAAACCCAGCGTGGTGTCACCCTATTTTATTCAGGCGATTAGAAAAGCATAAAGAGGAAAACCCCAATGTAAAAATTATTGTAGTAGATCCAAGAAAAACAGATACTGCAAATTTTGCAGATTTACATTTACAATTACTACCTGGTACTGATGTTGTTTTGCAAAATGCCATAGGGCGTTGTTTGTATAAGCGCGGTTTAATTGATGAAGATTTTATTAATAATCACACCGAAGGATTTCAAGCCTATAAAGAGCTTATACTTAAAACATCTTTAAAGCAAGCCTCTAAATTATGTGGCGTTCCAGAAAAAGATATTCAAAAGGCAGCGGATATGATAGGGCTTTCAAAAGGCTTTATTAGTATGTGGGCCATGGGCCTAAACCAAAGTGTTGTAGGTACCGATAAAAATGTATCCTTATTAAATTTATCATTAATAACTGGGCAAGTTGGTAAACCAGGTTCAGGGCCATTTTCGTTAACAGGGCAGCCTAATGCTATGGGTGGTAGAGAAGTAGGCGGAATGGCAAATCTTCTTGCCGTTCATAAAGATTTAATGAACGAAGAACACCGCCGTGAAGTAGCACAATTTTGGGGCGTGGATAAAATAAATCCAAAACCAGGACTTACAGCTACCGAAATGTTTGATGCCTTAGAAAGTGGCAAAATGAAAGCTGTTTGGATTGCCTGTACAAATCCATTAGTAAGTTTACCTAATTTAAATAGGATTGAGAAGGCCATGAAAAATGCAAAGTTTGTTGTGGTTCAAGATATTTCTCATAAGTCGGATACTGTAGCGTTTGGCGATTTAGTGTTACCAGCAGCAGCTTGGTTAGAAAAAGAGGGTACGATGACAAATTCTGAACGTAGAATTTCATACTTACCAAAAGAAATAGAGGCACCTGGAGAAGCCAGACCAGATGTAGAAATATTTTGTGATTTTGCGCAACGTATGGGCTTTAGAGGCTTTAATTTTAATAGTGCTAGCGAGATTTATGATGAATACGCATTAATGACAAAAGGCACAAACATCGATGTGTCCCATTTAAATTACAACCGCTTAAAAACCGAAGGCACATTTCAATGGCCAGTGCCAGCGCATAGGCATCAAGGTACACCGCGATTGTTTAGCGATAAAAAGTTTTATACACCATCAGGAAAGGCACAGTTTAACAATCCAAGCACTATTCAAAATACATCAGTACCAACCAATAACGATTTTCCTTTAATTTTAACAACAGGTCGTGTGCGAGATCAATGGCATACTATGACAAAAACAGGAAAAGTGTCGCGACTAAAAACGCATTATCCCAAGCCTGTTTTAGAAATTCATCCTGTAGATGCCTATTTATACCATATTAAAGATGGCGATATTACAGAAATAAAAGGCGAAAATGGCGAAGTACGTGTAAGAGCTAAAGTTACAGATACCATTAAAAAAGGCGTGGTGTTTTTACCAATGCATTGGGGTAAACGTTTGCAAAGTAACTTAAACAGAGCCAATAATTTAACCAATACACATGTAGATCCTGTTTCAAAAGAACCAGATTTTAAATTTACACGTGTTGCGGTTTCAAAATATAAAAAACCAACCGAAAAAATTATAATTGCAGGCGCAGGAGCAGCTGCATTTAGGTTTGTGCAAAACTACCGAGAAAATAATGGCGTTGATGAAATTCATGTATTTTCTAAAGAACCTAACTTATTTTATAATAGGGTATTATTGCCAGAGTATGTTACTGAAGAATTAACTTGGGAACAACTATTAAAAATTAAAGAGCAGGAATTAAGTAAGCTAGATATACACTTACATCCAGAAACTATAATAACGGAAATAGATAAGGATAAAAAAGTAGTAAAAGACAGCAACGGTGCTACACATGCATTTGATAAACTTATTTTAGCAACAGGCAGTCGCGCCTTTGTACCTAAAGATGTACAAATAGATTTACCAGGGCGTTTTACAATGCGTAATAAAGTAGATGCCGACGAATTTAAGGCACATTTAGACGCCACAGGATTACCTCCAGAAGAGCAGCATGTTGTTATAGTTGGTGGTGGATTGTTAGGCTTAGAACTAGCAGCGGCCATGAAACACAAAAATGCAAAAATTACAATTGTGCAAAGAGCATCACGTTTAATGGAACGTCAATTAGATAAGGTGTCTAGTAAACTATTGGCATTAGATGTGCAAGAGCGTGGTATTCAAATTTATTTTGATAACGAGGTAAGTACCGTTTTTGATGATGATGATACAGGTGCATTAAACATCACTTTAAAAAGTGGAAAATTTATTACCGCAAATGCCATTGTTTACGCCATAGGTACAATTCCTAATGTTGATATTGCAAGAGAAAACGGTATAAAATGTAGACGCGGTGTAATAGTAAACCAACATTTACAATCCTCGCATCCAGATATTTTTGCAATTGGTGAAATAGCAGAGTTTAACAATCAATTATTTGGTATTACATCAGCTGCTGAGGAGCAAGCTACAATACTTGCCAATTTTATAGCAGGCGATATTAGTGAAGCGTATAACGGTTCAGTATTAATGAATATTCTAAAATTCAACGATTTGAATTTATGTAGCATTGGCGATATTAACGTACCTGAAAACGATTTGAGTTATGAAGAAATTATTTTCACCGATATCAAAAAACGCTACTATAAAAAATGTATCGTAAAAGATGATTTGTTGATTGGTGCAGTTTTAATGGGCGATAAAAATGAATTTGCTGAATTTAAAACCATGATAGAAAGTAAAATTGAAATGGCCGATAAGCGCGATACGTTGTTACGAGGTTCAGCAAACGATGTTCCTGTATTAGGCAAATTGGTATGTTCCTGCAGTCAAGTGGGCGCAGGAAATATAGAAGAAGCTATCGCAAAAGGCTGTACCGATTTTACAGCGCTTTGTAATAAAACGGGAGCAGGCATAGGTTGCGGAAGTTGTAAAACCGAGGTACGCGAAATACTTCATAATTCTAAAGTTTTAGCATAATGGAACCATACAGATTAATGATAAACGGCGGTGTATTATCACCAGGAGAACTAAAATATATTTGTGAAGCTGCAGAAGGTTTGGGGTTAGATGCTATTTCGTTTGGGTCGCGACAAGATATCATTTTTCCAGAGGAAATAGATGAGGCAAAATTTAGTCAATTCGATAAAATCAAATTCGTACAACCCAAAAAAGATGGTATTGAAAATATAGCATCATCTTACGTTTCTGCCGAAATATTACCAAGCACCTCTTGGCTTACCAGCGATAGGTATTTGTATGTTTTAGAGCAATTTAAGCACAAAAACAAATTGCGTATAAATGTTATAGATCCGCAACAACGCTTAGTGCCTTTATTTACGGGTAATGTTAATTTTATAGCATCAAAGCACGAAGATTATTGGTACCTTTATTTAAGGCTTCCAGGGTGGTCTACTACCGAAATGTATCCTGCATTAATTTACAGTTGGGATATGGATAAAGTAGAGCTAGCCATAGAAAATATTTTAATAGAAGAGCCAGAAACTATCCAAACCGTTTTCGATTTGGTAAGTGATGCTATAGATACAAATAACCGCACTGTAGATAAGCCTTTAGAAGTACCATTTTACCCATTTCCGTATTACGAAGGGATGAATAGAATTGGTACAGACCGTTATTGGTTAGGGCTGTATTGGCGCAATAACCGGTACGATTTGCCATTTCTAAAAGCCATGTGCGATATGTGTTCTGAGAATAAAATCGGTAAAATTTCCATAACACCTTGGAAATCGTTCATCATCAAAGGCATACCGCAAAACGCAAAATTACAATGGGAAAAACTATTAGGTAAATTTGGTATAAACGTGCGCCATTCTATGTTAGAAATGAATTGGCACGTGCCGGTAAACGATGAGGAAGCTTTAAGTTTGAAAAAATACCTAGTATCCAATTTCGATCAAAACGATATCAGTACTTACGGACTCACATTTGGCATCACAAGCTATGATAGCGATACGTATAACTTCACATCCATCGTTATAGAAAAAAATAGGCAACCGGCATCCGTTAGTAATTTTAAAATAAGAGACACGTATAATTTGCTATACGCTAAAAATTTCGACCCCAACACCCGAGACTATATTATGCATGTGCAAGACGTAGATAAGGTAGAACTTCCAGGACTGCTTATGGAACTCAGTCAGCTATATTTCGAGCAATTAGGCTCAGAGCGCGAGGCAGAATCACATAAAAAAACACAAGCCGAAACCGCAGAAGAAGAAGTTTACCAATGCACAGATTGTATGACGGTGTATAACGAAGTTTATGGCGACATCACTCAAAACATAGCACCCAACACACCCTTTAAAACACTTCCAGACACTTACCAATGTTCACTCTGCGAAGCACCAAAAAGTAATTTTGAGAAGAAGATTCTCGTAAAACAAAATTAATTTTTTTAGAAGCAGAAACCTGCTATCCGCTATATCTTTTTTGTGTAATTGGTATAAGTGTTAACATGTAGTAATGTGTTGTTAATACAATCTATTTAAGGCAATACAGGCATAATTTACACAAAAAAGGATGCCGCTACTATCAGGGCTAAATTATCTGCCAAGGTGCTTTAAATCACTAAGTTTATAGACAATTTTTAAAGGCCACAGTACTTTCAAAAAAAGAATAACACAGGTTGTTCACAGCTTAAATGTTGTAATACTCTACGCCCTATCCTTAAGGTAATAAATACCCATGAAATATAAATTTAATTGAGGTTTTGATAAGTGTACTTGTTTTTTACGACTCATTTTCAAGGCAACCGTATTTAAGCCAATAACCATAACCAAAATCAAAACTCATGAAAATTAAGTCGCTTCTTTGTATCAGTATGCTAATTATTTCAAATATCGTGCTTGCACAACATATGGAGCATGCACCAGCAAAAGTTAGAACAACACCTAACTATTTAAGCAAAAACGAAGCTAATGTTGCAAACATTTATAAAAAAGTAATTCCTAGCGTAGTTACGGTATTTACAAAGTCTAAAACACTAACGGGTAAAGGCGCAGTAAAAAATCAAGGCCTAGGTTCTGGAGTTTTAGTATCTCACGATTGTTACATTCTTACGGCAGCACATGTAGTTGATGGTTCTACAGATATTATTGTTAAAACTCAAGATGGTAAAATGCGTAAAGCATCCATTATATTTAGTGAGAAAACTGCCGATATTGCCTTACTGCAACTCGACGTTTTAGATAATACCTTAGCACATGCAACATTAGGCGATTCAGATAATTTGGTAGTAGGACAAAATGTGTATGCAATAGGAAGTCCTTACGGTCTAGAAAATTCGTTTTCATCAGGAATCATATCAGCATTTAGAGGTAAAGATATGTTGTATAACGGTTCTGTAAATGTAGATTTTATACAAACTGATGCCGCTATAAACTCAGGAAATAGTGGCGGGCCATTATTCAATTCAAAAGGCGAAGTTATAGGTATTGCATCAAGCATCTTAACAGTCTCTGGCGGATCTCAAGGTATTGGTATGGTGGTAGCTATAAATACGGCAAAGTCGCTTTTAGCGTTTGATAACCGACCGTGGGTTGGCATTAATAGTATTTTTTTAACACAAGAAGATTATGCAGTGCTATTCAATATAAACCTTGCTAATGGCGGTTTACTTGTACAAAATGTAGCAGCTAATAGTCCTGCCGAAAAAGCAGGCTTACGCGGCGGATTTATACCTGCAAATATTACCGGTAGAGAAGTTTTATTTGGTGGCGATATTATTTTAAAAGTAGGCAACCAAGTGGCGTGTCATTCAGGATGCATCGAAAAATCTGGGATGATGAGCTTAGACCAAAATAAAATTGAAATACAATACCTAAGAGAAGGTAAAGTATACGACGTAGTTGTGGATGTTACAGGAACGCGTCATAATTTTTTAAATAAAAACAATAACTAAAAAATTATCCGCCAATAGTAATCATACTGCGGTTGTTGGTATGTAGTTTGGGTTCTTGTAATTTCTCTAAAGTATCCATACCACCACGCACCTTAAATTTTGCTTGTACCGCTTTTTTAATGATAGGTTCAATGGGTTTTCCAGCTCTTAGCGTGGTTAACAAATCTGATTCAGTAGATGAAAATAAACAATTTTTTAATTGCCCATTGGCGGTTAAACGTAACCGATTGCAAGAATCGCAAAACGGATTAGTTACAGAACTTATAATAGCAAAAGCGCCTTTATAATCTTTTATTTTATAGTTTTTTGAAGTGTCGTTAGCTGCATCTTTTAAGCGTACTATATCATTTTTATCAAATGCCTTGTCTACATATTGCATTACTTCAGCGTAAGATACCATTTTGCTCATATCCCATTTGTTGCCATCAAACGGCATAAATTCTATAAAGCGTACAGATATTGGTAAATCTTTGGTGAAGTTTATAAAATCAATAATTTCATTATCATTAAATCCCTTCATTAAAACAGCGTTTACCTTTACAGTAAACCCTTCTTTAACTAATAAAAGAATGTTATCATATACTTTTTGGAATTCATGACGGCGCGTAATGTGTTTAAACTTTGTAGCATCTAAAGAATCTAAGCTTACATTAATTTTTTTAACACCGTTGGCTTTAAGCACATCGATAAACTTGTCAATAATTACAGCGTTTGATGTAATGGACAGTTCCACAGGAAGTGTTGCCAATTTTTCTAAAATAACAGGAATATCTTTTCTAATTAAGGGTTCGCCACCTGTTAATCTAATTTTGGTAACACCATGTTTTACAAAGGTTTTTGCAATAGCGTAAATCTCCTCATAGGTCATTAAATGACTTTTGGGAGACAGTTTTACACCTTCTTCGGGCATGCAATACGTGCATCGTAAATTACAGCGCTCTATTAGTGAAATCCTTAAATACGCATGGTCTCTGCCGTGGGTGTCTTGGAGTATTTTTTTGTTTTCGCTCATATCTTCACTTTGTTAAATCGTTAAATTGTTTAATCGACCAAACGATTTAACGATTCCACGTACAACCATTTTAATCATGTCGCGCCCCTTTCAAAATTCTAAAACTATGTAACACTGCAGGAAAAATAGCATCCATAGATTCTTTCGCGCCATTTGTAGAACCAGGTAATGCTAAAACTAAAGTGTCTCCAAGTGTGCCAGCCACACTTCGCGAAAGCATTGCAAACGGCATACGGCCTTGTCCGTAATGTCTAATGGTTTCCTCAATTCCAGGAATACGGCGGTCTAAAATTGGCAGTAACGCCTCAGGCGTAACGTCTCTTGCAGATAAGCCTGTGCCACCCGTATAAATTACCATATCAATACCCTGTTGTTGGTAGTGTTTCGCTTTTTGCTGGATGTCATCAACTTCATCAGGAATGATTACATATTCAGAGATTTTTACATTGCAAGATTCAAGCTTGGTAATAATTGCTTTTCCAGCTTTGTCTTCTTTTTGTCCTGCCGAAATGGTATCGCTACACACAACAACTGCAGCGGTTAAATCTTTTCTAAACGTATCTTTAAAATCAGATTTTCCACCCTTTTTGTTTAGTAATTTAATAGCATGAATTTCAATGCCTTTATCAATAGGTTTTAGCATGTCGTACATGTTTAGAGCTACCACGCTAGCACCATGCATTGCTTCTACTTCAACACCTGTTTTATAGATGGTTTTTACCGTAAAAAGTACTGTAATTTCTAAGCCATCAATTTTATACGCAACACCTGTAAACTCAATAGGTAAGGGGTGGCAATCTGGTAAAATATCTGGGGTGCGTTTTACACCCAATAAGCCCGCGGCTTTACTCATTGCAAACACATTACCTTTGGGTACAGTATCATTTTCAATAGCTGTAATAGTTTCGGGTTTACTAACTTTTACTATGGCTTGTGCCACGGCAGTTCGTAATGTGGTATTTTTATGTGTTATATCGATCATTTGATGTGGATGCGTTGGATTGTTTAATTGTTTAATTGTGATTTGCGTAATGCATTTAATTTGTTAGATATTTTTTCAATTTCTAGTCTTACTAAATGATAATCTGCTTCTTGAATAAAATTTAATTCTCTTGCTATAATGATTTGGTTTAAAACTTCCATTAGCGAACTAAAAGCCATAGTTGAAAAGTGAGCTTTATCTTTATTTGTGATTCTTGAAGTACCTTCAGCTATGTTTGAAGCAACTGAAATGGAAGCTCGTCGTAACTGATTTGTAAGTCCAAATTTTTCTTCAATCGGAAATGTTTTAGTAGTCAAGTAAATTAATTTTACCAACTCTTTTGAGTCAACCCAAACATTCAATTTTTCAAATGAAAATATATATGCCATTGTTTCTTTTTTACAATTAAATAGTTGTACAAATCAACAGTTAAACGTTTTAACTATTAACTTTCCATTGATGACTTTCATCCTCAAAAATCTCTTTTCCAAACACAGGAACATCAGCTTTTATAGCTTCAACAATAAATTCTAAAGCTTCAAAAACCACGTTTCTTCTCGGTGATGATACAAAAACAAATAAACATATTTCTCCAACGTTTACAGCGCCTAAACTGTGGTAAATATGCATACAGGTTAAATCAAATTTTTCAAAAGCCGATTCTCTTATCTCGTGGAATTTTTGATTTGCCATAGCTTCGTAAGCGGTATATTCTATAGCTGCAACCGTTTTGCCATCAATCTCATCTGCTCTCACTTGTCCGAGAAAAATATTATGGGCACCAATGCTTGTTTTCGTTTGGTGTTTGTAGATGGAGTTTCCAATAAATTCTGAGGAAATTGCACCTTGTTGGAATACGTTTTTTGGTTTTTTATTTTGCATATATATGTTTTTTGTAGACCTGTCAGGTTTTTAAAACCTGACAGGTCCGTTTAATTTCTAAAGCACCTTCCTTAATACTGTAGCAATTTGTAATACCTTTTTCTTTTAGGAATTGAACAGCTTTTTTACTGCGAATTCCTGATTGACAAAACACATAAATCGCTTTGTCTGTATTTAAGGAGTCTAATTTATATTCTAGTGTACTTAGGGGTATTGAAATTACAGACAACTCATCAACTTTAGGAAGCTCGTGAGGTTCTCTAATATCAATGATTTGAATAGTTTCCTTTTGAATTATATCTTGAATTGAAACTGCTATATTCTGCTCACAACTACTAGTGAATGATTTGGCTGAAAAATTGTGTTCAGCACTTAAAACTTCATTAATAACTGCGTCATTTCTCTTGATGTTTAAGGTTGAGGTTTTTGAATTTAACGCATTATAAAAAAGGAGTTTACCTGATAGGGTTTTACCTAAATTTAATATAATTTTTAATATCTCGTTAGCTTGCATGCTACCAATAATACCAGGTAATACGCCCAACACACCAATTTCTGAACAATTAGGGACGCTACCTTGCTCTGGCGGATTAGGAAACAAACACCGATAACTTGGTCCGTTTTTATAGTTGAATACAGAAACCTGACCTTCAAACTTATAAATAGCGCCAAACACCAAAGGTTTTTTTGTTATAATACAGGCATCATTTACTAAGTAGCGCGTTTCAAAATTATCACTACCATCCACAATAACGTCATATTGCTCAAATAGTGTAATGGCATTTTGATAGGTGAGTGGCTCTGGATACGCTATTATTGAGATAGCGTCGTTTAAATCCTCTAACCGTTCTTTAGCAGCTATGGCTTTATTTTTTCCAAGAGACGATTTACCAAATAAAACTTGACGCTGTAAATTGGATAATTCTACAACATCAAAATCTATAATGCCCACAGTGCCAACGCCAGCCGCGGTAATGTATTGCAAAATTGGACAGCCCAAACCACCAGCACCAATTACTAGTACTTTGGCATTAGAAATTTTGTCCTGACCAGCTTGCCCGATTTCTGATAAAATGATATGTCTGTTATATCTATTTGTCATTCCTGCGAAGGCAGGAATCTCATCCTGCCAATTGTGAATTCTATATTATAAACTAATTTTTTTAAATTTCTTTTTGTTGCGTCTGCAATAGAGACATCTCATCAAAATTATGTGATTTCTCCTTTAGGCCTATTTGACTAGCCTCCTGAAAAAGGCGGCAATAATGCAATTTCTGCACCCGTTATTTCTGCTGTATTAATTACCAATTCCTGATTTTGGGCCACTTGAAAATCTTTCGATTTTAGACCTTCATATTTTGAATATAATAGTTCTAATAGTTCAGCAATTACCTGTGCTTCAATGTCAATTTGCTCTTCCTGTTTCTCGGTTACCTCTGCAATTTGTCCGAAATATTTAAGTGTTATACGCATTCAATATATGTTTAAAATCTTCTTTAGTATTTATATTCATTGTAGCATCTATATTAACTTTATCCAACGCTACATTTTTAAAGCTACATTGGTTAACGACTATTCTCAATCGGCGTTCGTCATTTTGTAATAGCTCCAAAAATTTAGTTTTCACGCTACGTTTGTAAAGCGCAATGAGCGGCATGGTTTTACCATTACTTTCAGCTTGAATAATATCTGACGCATCATCAACCGCAATAATAAGCTTTTGTAAAACGTGTGAAGTGATTAAAGGAATATCACAGCTTAAAATCAAATTCCATTCGGTTTTTGAAGCTTCCAATCCAGAATAAATACCAGCAACAGGGCCAGCATTTTTAGTGCAATCAGTAATGCGTTTTAATCCAAAAGTGTCGTATTTAGCATCATCTGAAACAATTAAAATTTTTGAAACCAAAGGTTGTAATGCTTCAATGCTATAGCGTGCAAAGGGCTTATTATTTAACTCTAAAAAACCTTTATCTGTGCCCATTCTGGAGCTTTTGCCGCCAGCCAAAATAATACCTGTTATGTTTTTTTTATGAGTCATTTATGTCAATATCAATTTAGCGCAAGCTATGATTAATACAACCGCTAAAATATATCTCAGTTTTTGGTTGTTTATTTTTTTGCTGCCATAATACCCACCCAAAATACCGCCAATTAGTGCTATAGCTACCAAAGCAAAAGATGCTGTTTCAAGTGTAACACCAATACTAAATTGGCCTACCAATGCTGCAACAGAATTTACCCAAATAAATAAGGCAGAGACAGCCGCGGCTTCCTTCATTTTACCCCAATGGAATAGTAAAATTAGCGGGGTTAATATAATACCGCCGCCAATGCCAATTAATCCTGAAAAGAACCCAATGATGCCACCAATTAAAAGTCCTTGCCAAAGTTTTATGTCTTTTGTTGTCTCACTTTCTTTTCCAAATACATTTAGCATTTTTAAAATAGCAAACACCAATAGAATGGCTAACACTTTTTTGTATAGCGACGCATTAATATCAAATCTCCCACCTAATAACGACAACGGTACAGATGCACACGCAAAAACTAAAAAGAGTTTTTTATTAAAATGCCCTGCTTTGAAGTAGTAATAGAATGAAATACCAGCAACAAAAATATTAAGCAACAACGCTGTAGGTTTCATAGTTTCTGGTGCAAACGAAAATAAGGCCATAAGCGCTAAATAGCCACTAGCACCGCCATGTCCTACACTAGAATACAGAAATGAAACTATAGGTAGAATTAGTAGAAATATATATATGTTTTCGGTTTGTAGCATTTATATGCTTTCAATCTTTTTTAATTCATTATCTAAAAACGCCCAACAATTTCTATTAATCTCATCAAAAGCCTTAACCAAAGATTTTCCATAATCCGTTAATTCTGCGCCACCGCCACCTTTACCACCAATACTATTTATAGTAACAGGTTTTTTAGCCGATTTGTTTACAGAGTCTAATAACTGCCACGCTTTCTTATAAGAAATATGTAATGATTTTGCAGCCTTAGAAAGCGACCCCGTTTTTTGAATGGCCTTTAATAAATGCACGCGGCCTTCTCCAAGCAATACGTTTTCGTTAGATTCAATCCAAATTCTACTTTTTATTTTGTATTCCATAATAATCTTTTAAACCGGTAATTGTATCACTTCAGTAACAGCTCCTTTTTCAATATTTGTAACGTGTTCTGGTACGTAAACCAAAGCGTTAGACAAAGCAAAAGTTTGTAACATTGATGAGTTTTGGCCATCTAAAATTTCAATGTTGCCATCCGTATAAATGCCTTTTAAAAATTGTGGACGATCGCCTTTCTTTTCAAAAGCTGAAATAGACTTAGCTTTAATACGCGGCAGTTCTATATCATTCCTATGCATCAATTTTTGCAGTGCGATATACACATACACATAAAAACAAGACAATGCAGCAGCAGGATTTCCTGGTAAGGCAAATATTTGTGTATCCTCTTTTTTACCATAAAATAACGGCTTTCCGGGTTTTTGCTTTACTTTATAAAATAGCTCAAAAACCTGTAGTTCTTTTAACGCTTTTCCAACAAAATCATAATCACCAACCGAAATACCACCAGTAATCATCACTAAATCGTTAGCATTAATTGCCGTGTTTAAAGTATTTACGGTTTTGTTGTAATCATCTTCTACTTTGTAAAGCGTAACATCGTAATACTTCAAATTATATAAAGCACTCAGTAGCATTTTAGAGTTGCTCTCGTAAATTTTACCAAAGGGCAAATCTGCTCCGGGGTCAACCAATTCGTTGCCTGTAGTTACAATGGCTATGTTAGGTTTTTTAAAAACTGATACTTGAGTAATACCTAAAGATATAAGATACCCAATAGCAGCAGGCGTTAATTTTGTGCCTTTTTTTAAAGCGATATCTCCGGCTTTAACTTGCTCTCCCAAAGGACGAATATTATGATTTTGAGGAATTTGTTCCTTTATCGCTATCGTTTTTCCTTTTGATGCTACTTTTTCCTGCATCATAATTGCATTTGCAGTATCAGGAACAGGTGCACCCGTAAAAATTCTAACAGCCTCTCCTTTTTTTAAAACAAATGTATCGCCATCGCCAGCTTTAACTTCACCAAGTAATGTATATGATAAATCGTCATGTAAATTTAAAGCGTAACCATCCATAGCCGACTGCCTAAACGGCGGCATATTAATAGGTGAATGCACATCATTAAATAAAAGGTAGCCACCAGCTTTTTCAACCTTTTTAGTAGTAGATTGTAATAATGGTTTTACGTTAGTTTTAACTGTAGAAATAGCTTCGGTAATAGAAATCATATATCTTTTTCGTTATATCCTAACAAATATAGCGAATCTGTTTGCATATATATTTTATCTATATAACAGAAATATCAAAAATTAATAAAAGAAAACTATAAGAATATAAAAATTAAGATATTCAAATTAAAAGGTGTTAGAATTTAGTAACATGATAAAAATACGTAAACAACTCATGTAACTAAGTATTATTACTTATTTTTGATTTTAATCTAATATCTCAATACAAACAATGCCTACACCAAAAAGTTTTGAAACTAAAGCATCCTTAGATGTAGTTTGTGGTGTTTGCAAAAGTAAACGTTGTTTAATTCATAATAATTATGACACACTTTTTAACACTAAATCTACACAAGTTAGTACCGTAATAAAGTGTAAAAAGGGGCAGCAATTTATTATAGAAGGGGCGCCAGTAAACGGACTCTTTTTTATAAAAAGTGGTACAGTAAAAGTTTTTAGAACCGGTATTAACGGTCGTGAGCAAATTGTACGTTTCGCAAAACCTTGCGAAATTATAGGGCATCGAGGTTTTGGCACCCAAGAGTATTATTCTATAGGTGCAATTGCACTTCAAAATACCGAGTTACATTACTTTTCTAAAGAGCATATGCAAGACGTTTTAATGCATAACCCAAAGTTTGCCTACGAGATGATGTTGTTTTATGCCAACGAACTTAATAGAAGCGAAAACAAAGTAAAATCCATTTCTCAAATGACGGTTCGTGAACGTGTTATTGACACCTTACTATATATTCACCGCAAATTTGGCGACTTAAGAGGCTTTATAAATTTACCGCTAAGTAGAAAAGAATATGCCGATTATGCTGGCACTACAGAAGAGCAGGTAATTCGTGTATTTTCTGCTTTAAAAAAGGAAAAGCTTATTTCTGCCAAGGGCAAAAAAATTGGTATTACCGATGTTAATTTACTTAAAAAAGAAATTAGCGAACACAACTACTTTTTAGATAGCTAGCTTTATTTTTTTTTGGCGTTACCCTCCTTAGGTCGGGTCGGGCTTTACGTTCCAAGTCCTCGCTCGTGCCTCGCTGTGGGCTATCCACTGCAATCCCTAACGCAAACCCATCCGCCAAAGGTATTGCTATGCGTTTACTGCGCGGTAATCTGTAAACGCTTTTGTAAACCCATTTTTTTAATAACCTGTGCAACCGCATATCTATAAATGTGTCACAAAAAAATTACCTAGTTTTTAAAACACCTTCATTTTCTGTTTAATATGTGCCATTTACACTATAACAATACGTAAAATAGTAGTAATAATCCTGTGTTTATACGTATTGTTTTACGTAGTTCTATATACTGTAATAAGTAGTTTAAATGCCTTTAAATAAAATATTTATGACCAAAAACTGCGTTTTAGCATGTTTTGTTATGCGTAAAAAGAGGTTGGTTTATGCGGATTATCATCCCCGAAAATTATATGTACTTATATATTTGTCAAAAAATAAGTATTTATACTTAGTAATCTAAAAAAACTCATAACATGAAATCTCTATTAAAACGCACAACTTGGATTTTGCCTGTAGCAGCATTATTATTTGCTTGTGGTGGTGAAAAGAAAAAAGTAGCTGCTGCCGATACTGCTGCAGCATCAAGCACAACACAAACACTAGAAATAGAAAAACCTCAATTATCATTTGGTTTTATAAAATTAACAGACATGGCACCTTTAGCTATCGCTAAAGAAAAAGGATTTTTTGAAGATGAAGGTTTGTTTGTTTCTGTTGAAGCGCAATCTAACTGGAAAAACGTTTTAGATCGTGTTATCGATGGTCAATTAGATGGTTCTCATATGTTAGCGGGACAGCCAATTGCTGCTGGTGCAGGTTTTGGTCGTCAAGCTGAATTGGTAACACCATTTTCTATGGATTTAAATGGTAATGGTATTACAGTTTCAAACGATGTTTGGAGTAAAATGAAGCCAAATGTACCAAAAGGTGCAGATGGTAAGCCAATTCACCCTATAAAAGCTGAGGCTTTAAAGCCTGTTATTACAGAGTATAAAAATTCTGGTAAAGCCTTTAAAATGGGTATGGTATTCCCTGTATCTACACATAATTACGAAATAAGATATTGGTTAGCGGCAGCGGGTATTCACCCAGGTATGTATACTGCCGATAACGTACAAGGGCAAATTGATGCAGAGGTTTTATTATCTGTAACGCCGCCGCCACAAATGCCAGCAACTTTAGAAGCAGGTACCATCTATGGTTACTGTGTGGGTGAGCCTTGGAACCAGCAAGCTGTATTTAAAGGTATTGGTGTGCCAGTTACAACCAACTATGATATTTGGAAAAACAACCCAGAAAAAGTATTTGTAATGACAAAGAAATTTGTGGAGCAATATCCTAACACTGCAACTGCTGTAACTAAAGCCTTAATTAGAGCAGGAAAATGGTTAGACGAGCCAGGAAATAGAGCAGAGGCTGTAAAAATCTTATCGATGTCTCAATATGTAGGCGCAGACGAAGCTGTATTAGCAAACTCTATGACTGGTACATTTGAATTTGAAAAAGGCGATAAGCGCGAAATGCCAGATTTTAACGTATTCTACAAGTACAACGCAACATATCCGTTTTACTCTGATGGTATTTGGTTTTTAACGCAAATGAGACGATGGGGACAAATTCCTGAGTCTAAACCAGCAGATTGGTACGCTTCAACTATTAAAGATATTTACCGTCCTGATATTTGGACAAAAGCTGCAAAATTACTGGTAGCTGAAGGTAAGATTCCTGCAAGCGATATTCCAACTACCGATGGTTACAAGCCAGCAACTGCCGATTTTATTGACGGTACAACTTATGATGCAAAAGATCCTATAGGATATATTAACAGTTTTAAAATTGGTAATAAAGAAAAAGCGGTACAGTAAACTAAAAATTTTTATTAGCCTGAACGACGTATGACGAGAAATCTCAACGTTAGGTTTGAGATTTCTCATCACTCGTTCATCGCGCGCTCGCAATAGCAAACATATACACACTAAATACACTAAATAAACAAAGTATAATGAAGCAAAGTATAACACTAGGAAAAGTAACCAAATTCATGGGGTTAGGTTTTTTAAGCACGTTTAAAGATCTATTTACTGGGAAATTAGATAAAGATGATTTTAAAATATTTTTACGTAAAGTAATTGTACCAATAGCTTCCATACTCTTATTTATTGGTATATGGCATTTGGGTGCTAAGGCGCTTTACAACATTGAAGCAGATTTTAGAATTAATAAAGCTTTAGAAGAGCAAGGGCAAGTTGCAGCAGATGAAATGGCTGCTTGTATTGCTGCTGGTGAGGTAAGTTGCCAACCTAATACCTTACCGTCTCCAGGTAAAGTATGGGCATCGTTTCAATCGTTATTAAAAGATCATGCTTTAATTAGTGCAGATAAGGCTGCATTTATTGAAAAAACTGCAGCGCTAAACGAAACACGTGTAGCTAAAGGACAAGATCCTATTGTGTATACAGGTCGCCCATCATTTGTTGATCAAATTTTTAGAAGTTTAAAAACAGTTTTTGCTGGTTTCTTTCTAGCATTATTAATAGCAGTGCCACTTGGTATTTTTATAGGATTAAGTCCTACATTAAAAAGTGCGTTTAATTGGTTTATACAAATTTTCAAACCAGTATCGCCAGTAGTGTGGTATTTGTTGGTGTTTATGATTGTAAAAACATTATTGATTGATTCTAGCGAGGATAGCTCGTTTACCATATCGTTTATAAGTGTTGGTTTATGTTCTATGTGGGCTACTTTGGTAAATACGGCTATGGGTGTATCATCGGTAGATAAAGATTATATAAACGTTGCTAAGGTTTTAAAACTAGGGAATTTTCAAAAGGTTTTTAAAGTGGTATTACCATCGTCTTTACCTTTAATTTTTACTGGTTTAAAAATTACATTATCGGTAGCGTGGATGGTTTTAATTGCTATTGAATTATTAGCACAAAGTCCTGGTTTAGGGTTGTTTGTTTGGGAAGAATTCCAGAATGGTGCAAACGACTCTAACGCAAAAATAATTGTGGCGATGTTTGTTATTGGTATCATTGGTTTCTTGTTAGACCGTTTAATGTTATCGATACAAAACTGGGTGTCTTTTGAGAAAACTGATGCGATATAATGTTGAATTGTTGATGTGTTGAATCGTGTAATCGGTTAAACAGTTTAACGCATAAACGTATCAACAATAAAGGCAATGACTATTGCAAGAATGAAAGCAATACTGATTATAAAGATTATTAGCAGATAAGCCCGACCCGATAGGGGAACGCCCAAATAAAATAAAATATTATGGCATATTTAGAATTAAAAAACATCTATAAAACTTACGGTACAGACGAGAATGCTACCGAGGTACTATCTAACATTAATTTGGAGATTGAAGAGGGCGAATTTGTAGCTATTGTAGGGTTTACTGGTAGTGGTAAAACTACGTTGGTAAACTTAATAAATGGGCTGCTAGAACCTACTAAAGGCGAGGTGTTATTTAAAGGAAAGCCTGTTGTGGGGACGAGCCATGAGCGTGGTGTGATTTTTCAGAACTACTCGTTATTACCGTGGTTAACCGTTGGGCAAAATGTGTTTATGGCGGTGAAAGAGGCGTTTCCAAAAAAAACAAAAAACGAGCTAAATGCTATTGTGGCAGATTATGTGGATATGGTGGGTTTAACGCCTGCTATTAATAAAAGACCAAAGGAATTATCTGGTGGTATGCGCCAGCGTGTATCTGTAGCAAGAGCTTTATCTATGAAACCTGAAATGATTATTATGGATGAGCCTTTAGGCGCGCTAGATGCATTAACGCGTGGTACGTTACAGGATGAAATTTTAAATATTTGGGGTAAAGATAAGCGTACAGCATTATTGATTACTAACGATGTGGATGAAGGGATTTATATGGCAGACCGTATTATTCCGCTACGGCCAGGACCAAATGCTACTTTGGGGCCTGAGTTTAAAATTGATATTGAACGCCCTAGAGATAAAACCGAAATGAATGATAACCCCAACTATAAAAAAACCAGAAATGCTATTATTGAGTATTTGATGGATATTGGGGAAGAGCGAAAATCTCAAGCATCGGAAGAATTTGTGCTTCCAGATGTAACACCAAAAGATTTTGTAAATCAATTTAAATAAGCAGCACTATGAGTACTATTATAACAGATACAGCAAAAGCAACACATAATGGCATTTTTCCATCAAATGAAGTGATGCTAGATTTAAAGGATTTAAAAAAGGTATACCCAACACCAAATGGCGATTATGTGGTGCTAGAACATTTAAATCTTCAAATTAAAAAAGAGGAATTTGTTACTATTATTGGGCATTCTGGTTGTGGTAAAACAACCATGCTTAGTATGATTGCTGGATTAAACCCGATTTCTGGAGGTAATATTTCTGTGCTAGGAAAACATATCAAAGGGCCTGGACCAGATAGAGGTGTTATATTTCAGGCACCTAGTTTAATGCCTTGGATGACGGCATTGCAAAACGTAATGTTGGGTGTAAACCAAGTGTTTCCGCATGCTACAAAAGCACAACGTAATGATATTGCAAAATATTATTTACAAAAAGTAGGTTTAGAAGATGCGTTTAACAAACGTGCGGCAGATTTATCTCAAGGGATGCAACAACGTGTGGGTATTGCAAGAGCTTTTGCTATTAAACCAAAAGTATTGCTGCTTGATGAGCCGTTTGGCATGTTAGATTCTTTAACACGTGGCGAGCTTCAAGATACCCTAATTGATATTTGGAATAAAGAAAAAATTACTGCTGTAATGATAACCCACGATGTTGATGAAGCTATATTCTTAGCAGACCGTGTGGTGATGATGACTAGTGGGCCGCGTGCTAAAATTGGTGATGTTTTAGATATTGATTTTGAGAGGCCACGTACTCGAAAATCGGTTTTAGAACATGACGATTATTATAAATACAGAAAGCATTTGATAGACTTTTTAGAGCACTAAAAAGCAGCACTAATCAGAAAAATAAATACATATAAATAGTTTGTGAACTTGATGAAATTTCACAAGCCTAGGCAAACTACAGCCTAAAAATAACAAACAATAAATTAAAAACTAAAACTCAATTTAAACGTAAAAACAATTAAGAAATGAAGAAGCAATATGTTTTAATAGGCTTGATGGCATTGATGGTTCAATTTGCACAAGCGCAGTTTACACTAGAAGGTGAATTTAGACCACGTAGCGAATACTTTGGTAATGGTGGTAATTTTACAGGAGGTACATTTCCTGCACAAACTGCTACTGATGCCGATGAAGGCTTTTTAAGAACCACGGTGAGAGCAGCAATAAAAGCTAAATATACAGCAGAAACGTATACTGCTTTTATTAACTTTCAAGAAGTATTTGCATTTGGTGACAGACCGCAAATTGCTACTGCCGGAAACGGAAACTTTAGAGTTCAAGAAGCTTGGGCAGATTTAAAATTAGGGGCATCTTCTAGTTTAAAATTAGGACGCCAGCAATTATCTTATGATGACCAAAGGATTCTTGGTGGATTAGGATGGGCACAACAAGCAAGAACGCATGATGCTGCGGTTTATAAATACAAGAAAAACAAATTTAGCTTAGACCTAGGTGGTGCTTTAAATACTACGGTAGATGAAGTATACAACACCTCGGCACTATTTTCGTATAGAGATATGGTATTTGTAAGAGCAAATAGTAAGGGTGAGAAATTGAATTTTTCATTCTTAGGTTTGGTGAATACGTTTCAAGATTCAAATGTAGATGGCTCTAATAAATCTAGTTTAATTACAGCAGGTATTCATGCAGATTATAAATTGGGTGCGTTAACGTTAACGTCTAACTTATTTCTTCAAGAAGGTGAGCGATTAGGCGGTGTTGATGTTAAAGGTGCATTTTTAGCGAGTTTAGCTGCTGCTTATAAATTAACAGACAAAAGCTCTCTTACTGCTACAGTGGAGCGTATTTCTGGAAGAAAT
>CALDUF010000112.1 GCA_937923515.1 uncultured Flavobacteriaceae bacterium | reverse complement strand
CATTTATTGTTAAAAGTGATATAGATTTTGTAGACATAACATTTGAAGTGTTAGATCACATGGTTTGCGATATTGAAAAATTGATGGAAGATGATGCGACCGACTTTGATTCTGCTTTTCGCCAAACTAAGGCAAAGTGGCACTCTTCATTTGAAAAAACAGATAATTTATGGATGGGTTTAGCTTATGTAAAACCCAAAATTGTGATAGATAAGTGTGGCGCAATTATGAAAAAAACTGTTTTATACAGTGTAATTAGTGGGTTAATAATTACCTCAGGAATTTGGTTTTTGTCAACGGTGTTAAAATTTAATACTGCTTTTATTGTTGCACAAATGCATCACATGCGTTGGGTGCTATTTTTTGTTGCGCTTTCCATTTCTTTATACCAATTGTGGCAGATTTTAAAAACAAAAGTTAAAACTGTATGCAGCTACTGCTACATGAGGCAATTTTCATTTTTACCGCTATACTTTCTTTTTCTAGGATTTTATAGTTCGAATTTTATCAAAACAGATTACACATCAATATTTTTATCAATTGTTGCCCTGTCCTACTATTATTTCGCTTTTAAAGTATACTCAGAGCATGTTACATATGCGAATAGATATTTAAAAATGGCGTAACGTATTTAATAATTTAAATTGTAATAATGAAAACCGTCTCTAAAGATCAAATAGAAGAACTTTACAGATTTACAAGAATGCATTATGTAGAATGGTACGATGTGCAAACAGAGTTGGTAGATCATCTTGCTAATGGTATTGAACAGCAGTGGCAGACTAATGCAGCAATTACTTTTAAAGATGCGCTAGATGTAGAGTTTAAAAAATTTGGAATTTTTGGATTTTCAGACTTGGTTGCAAAAAAGGAATTTGCATTAAACAAATACTACAGGAGTTTGGTGTTTAATGAGTTAAAACAATATTTGCGATTTCCAAACGTCGTGTTTTTAATTTTCGCAATTTACGTACTAAACACTGGTTTAAATTTTCTTGAAGCGAAACACTACTTAGTGTGGTCAACCATACTAATAATGGTAGGCTTTAGTAGTTTTCATGTTTTTAAAACTAAAAAAGAAATAAAAAAACAATATAAGACTACAGGAAAAAAGTGGTTGTTGGATAGTACAGTTATGCAATTAGGTGGTTTTGTGCATCTCTCATACCTTTTAATACATATTTTAAATTTGGACTTTTTTTCATTTTTTAACTCACCCTTTGGAACCGCAATATTTTCAATATGTACCATTCTATATGCCGTTGTAATTTATATTTCGGTTAAAATAGTACCTCGTATTATGGAAACTGCAATACGGCAAAAACACCAAAATTTAGAAGTTTGAAATTTAAAGGGTGTAGCTAAAGTTAAAAAAGCAAGCACATTAATACTACTTTTTTTACAAAATTAAAGGTGTTAAGTAGGTATATGTAACATTTCTAACTATTTTTATACTAACATTAAAATTCACAATAAAAAACAATTACACATGAAACAATTATTACTAACATTCGCATTACTATTCGCCATAACAATTAATGCACAAGAGGACGACAGCTACAAGGCTGAAACTGTAGAATTTTTAAAACTTACTGGTGCTACAAAAGCATTTGATAGCGCTATAGACCAACTTGGTAATATGGTATCTCAAGAAAATAAAGAAGCCTATAAAAAAGAAGCCGTAGCTACGCTAGATGCGCTTTATGAAGATATGGCAGAATTATATATTGCAGAATTTACTAGAGAGGAAATACAAGAACTAGTAAAATTCTACAAATCAGACATTGGAAAAAAACTTGCAGAAAAGCAACTTTCATTAACTCAAAAAGGCATGATGATGGGACAATCTTGGGGTATGAAAGTACAGGGCATTGCCCAAAAGTATAACTAACGTACCTAGCCTATGATTAAGCATTTCTTAAACTTAGAGTGGAAAGCATTTTTTAGGTCAGCTAGTTTTGGAAAAAGCCTAGGGATAAAAATATTCATGGGCTTTTTAGCATTATATTTTATAGCTTTTTTTCTTGGCGGTGGTATTTTTCTATACCAAGGTCTCGAAAAAGCATTTCCTAAAAAAGACCCGTTACACATTGTAAATAGCTTCCTGTTTTTTTGGATTCTAGGCGATTTATTGTTTCGCTTCTTTTTTCAAAAGTTACCAGTTATGAGTGTAAAGCCACTATTAACGCTTCCTGTTAGTAGAGGCAAGGTGGTAAATTTTGTGCTGGGTAAATCGGCATTATCATTTTTTAATATTTTACCACTTTTTGCAATACTGCCTTTTGGTGTTAGTCTTCTTAAAAGAGATTACCCTTTAGGTGCAGTACTTACGTGGATAGCTGCTATTTGTGTAACAACCTTAATCATAAATTTTTTAAATTTTATTATTGAAAGTTTTTCTGCGGAAACTGAGCTGTCTTTTTTACCCGTAATAGTCGTTACAGGAGGCTTATTTGCCTTAGATTATTTTAGTATCATTTCATTTAAACATTTATTAGGAAGCTTATTTAATGGCATATACGAGTCTCCAGTATTGCTCATTGTTCTACTGCTAATACTAGTAGCAATTTATAGTATTAATTATAAGTTACTACATAAAAAACTCTTTTTAGATAGTGGCTTAAAAACCGAAGTAAAAGAGGTAAGTGCTTCAAATTTGGATTGGACGAAAAATTTTGGAGACATCGCCCCTTTTATGCAGCTAGATTTAAGATTAATTTGGCGCAATAAACGCACCAAATCTTCAGTTTGGATGCTAGCAATGGGGCTGCTTTACGGCTTAATTTTCTATCCAAACCCAACTTATAACGATAAGCCGTACTTTTTTGTATTTGTAGGTATTTTTTCAACAGGTATATTTTTAATCAATTTTGGGCAATTTATACCAGCATGGGACAGCGGATATTATAAGTTATTAATGAGTCAAAATATCAAGTACGAGCAATACTTAAAGTCTAAATTCACATTAATGGCGCTAAGCGTAATTGTGCTTTTTCTGTTAGGAATACCTTATGTATATTTTGGATGGAAAATTTTATTTGCACATTTTGCTGCTGCTATTTATAATATTGGCGTTAATACTCATGTAATTTTATGGGGCGGATCGTATAACAGAAAGAAAATAGATTTAAACCAAAAAGCCGCATTTAATTACCAAGGCACTGGTGCTGTACAATGGCTTATTGGTATACCATTGTTGATAATTCCTATGCTACTTTTTGGTGTTTTAAATTGGTTATTGAGTTTTGAAATTGCCTGTATAGTACTTATTGTATTGGGTGTTTTGGGCATAGTATTGCATCAAAAATTAATGCGATTTATTACAGGTAGATATTTAGAATCAAAATATAAAATGATTGATGCTTTCGATCAAGACAATTAATATAGAGTTATGATAACAACATCAAATTTATCGAAAAAATATAGCGGAAATCAGGTTTTACATATTGAAAACTTAGAGATTCCAAAGGGGCAAAGTTTTGGGTTAGTAGGCAATAACGGTGCAGGAAAAACCACTTATTTTAGTTTGCTGTTAGATTTAATTCAACCAACAACAGGCCAAATTGTATCGCATAACATTCAGGTAAATAAAAGTGAAGATTGGAAACCTTTTACATCGGCTTTTATAGACGAAAGTTTTTTAATTGGGTATCTAACACCCAAAGAATACTTTTATTTTGTGGGCGAACTACGAGGGCAAAATAAAGCTACCGTTGATGTGTTTGTTGGCCAATTCGAAGATTTTTTTCATGGCGAAATTTTAGGTAAAAAGAAGTATTTACGGGATTTAAGCAAAGGAAACCAGAAAAAAGCAGGTATTGTTGCGGCACTTATTGGCAACCCAGAAGTTGTAATTTTAGATGAACCTTTTGCAAACTTAGACCCCACAACACAAATACGCCTAAAAGCAATTGTAAAAGATTTGGCTGAAACTAGAGGTGTTACCGTTTTAATTTCTAGTCATGATTTAATGCATGTTACCGATGTATGCGAACGTATTGTAGTGCTCGAAAAAGGTGAGGTTGTAAAAGATTTAGTAACTAACGCAGCAACACTAAAGGAGCTAGAGGCACATTTTGCAAACTAAAGTACTTTTACGTAACGATAAAAATTGCTTCTGGTAAATGCAAAAAGGTTTTGTTTAAAATTATACGCTAGCAAAACACCCGTTAGCGATTGTGTTTCTAGCAACTCAGCTACAAGGTTATCACCAATTTCTAAATACTTGTTTTATACTTTATAAGTATTTATAATCACTATCAAAATTACAAGGATATTATAGGTTAATCGAAAAAGATGCTTATTTTTACCCACTTGCATACTATATTTTAGCGTTTGTAGTTATATATTATGCTATTACACCAAACTAAGAGGTATTGAAAGCACGTTTTAAACCAGCAGTTTTTTTTGTTATTGGCTTAATTGTCATAACAAGTTGTTCACGTAAAAAAAATACATTTTTAAGCAGAAACTTTAATGCGGTTACTGCAGAATTTAATGCGTTATACAACGGGTATAATGCTTTGGAAGAAGGCAGAACTTCACTTAATACTGCTTATGAAGACGACTACTGGTCTGTGCTTCCCATAGAACGTATGCAAATTGATGAGGACGTTATTTTACCTGGACAGTCTAAAAACGATAATTTTACTAGAGCTGAGGAAAAGGCTGTAAAGGCCATACAAAAGCATAGTATGAATATTAAGAGTAAGGAGTATAATCCGCAAATGGATGAAGCGTATCTACTTTTAGGAAAAGCGCGGTATTTCGATCAGCGTTTTGTACCTGCTTTAGAGGCATTTAACTATATTTTATATAAATACCCTGCGAGCGATAAAATAAACCAAGCAAAAATTTGGCGAGAAAAAACTAACATTCGTTTAGAAAATGATGAGTTAGCAATTAAAAATTTAAAACGTCTTTTAAAACAAGAAGATTTAGAAGGACAAGATTTGGCCGATGCTACATCTATGTTGGCACAAGCTTTTATTAATTTAAAACAAATTGATAGTGCCTTAGTGCAATTAGATATTGCATCGCAAGCTACAAAACGAAATGACGAGCGTGGGCGCTACCGTTTTATTCAAGGTCAACTATACAACAGTCTAGGATATAAGGATAGTGCAAACATTGTGTTTGATGAGGTGATTGCGCTTAATAGAAAAACGCCACGTATTTACATGATAAGCGCTTATTTAGAAAAGGTTAAGAACTTTGATTATGAGCAAGGTGATAAGTTGCTTTTAGCCGAGTTATTAGAAGATTTAGAAACCAACCGAGAAAACCGTCCGTTTTTAGACAAAATTTATCATGTTATTGGTACACATCATTTAAAAAACGAGTCGGTAACACTAGCATCTCAATACCTTAATAAATCGCTACGTACTAATACAAGAGACCAAAAATTAAAGGCAAGAAATTACGAGATTTTAGGCGATATTACATTTGATAAAAGTTTGTATGCCGATGCAGGATCGTATTACGATAGTACTTTGGCTAACCTTAAGTTAAACTCTAAGCCGTATCGCACTATAAAACGTAAGCGCGATAATTTGGAAGATGTAATTTATTATGAAGCCATAGCGAAAGTAGATGATAGTATTATCAACTTGGTAAATCTGTCAGACGCTGAAAAGCTAACCTATTTTGAAACCTTTACGGCAAATCTTAAAGCACAAGCAGAAGAGGCGGCAAAAAAAGAGGCCGCAGCGCAACGTAATTCAGGTTTGGCCACTGTAAATACTCAAATAGGCAATAGGGCTAAGGCTAGTGGAGCACCAGGGCAAGCTGGTGGTTTTTATTTTTACAACCCGTCTACAGTTGCTTTTGGTAAAAATGAATTCTTAAAAGTTTGGGGCGATAGAGCATTAGAAGATAATTGGCGATGGTCTAGTAAAGGGTTGTCTTCATCAGGAGCGGGTTCAACTGCCGATATAGCTGCAAATGCATCAGAAGAAGAACGTTTCGATCCGCAATTTTATATTTCTAAAATCCCTTCAGACCAAAAAGTAATTGATAGTATTTCAAAAGAGCGTAACTACGCGTATTATCAATTAGGATTGATTTATAAAGAAAAATTTAAGGAGTATAATTTATCAAAAAACAAATTTCAAGACCTTTTAAAAAGCAACCCAGAAACGCGTTTAGTTTTACCTTCAAAATATAATTTGTATAAAATTTATGAGCTATTGGGTGAAAATGATGAAGCTACAATTGCTAAGAACGATATTGTTTCAAATTACCCAGAAAGCAGGTATACAGCTATCTTAACCAATCCAGATTCCGTTAGTTCTAAAGATGAAAACAGCCCGTTAACACTCTACGAAAATTTATATGATAAGCACGTAGCGCAAGATTATGAAACGGTTATTGAGAAAAGTGAGGCGTATATTAAAACGTTTGATGGCGAGCCTATTGTGCCTAAGTTTGAGTTATTAAAAGCTACAGCAACTGGGCGTTTACTTGGTTTCGAAGCTTATAAAAAAAGTATAAATTATATTGCAGTTACCTACGCAAATACTCCCGAAGGGCAACAAGCGCAAAATATGGCAAATGATATGTTGCCAAAGCTAGAAAATAAAGCATTTGTTAACGATAGTATTGCTGATCATTTTAAAGTTGTATTTAAATTTGATAGGTCTAATACAAACCGAATTGAAGATTTTAAAACAACTTTAGATGAAGTTATAAAAAATGTAAAGTATTATGAACTAAAGAGTTCTGTTGATGTTTACGATACAAATACTACCTTTGTAGTAGTTCATGGTTTGCGAAATGCCCAAGTGGCTAAAACGTTTCGCCAAATATTATTAGAAGAAGATGAGTATAAAATACGAGAACCGTTTTTTGCGGTATCGTCTAAAAATTATCAAATACTTCAAATACATAAAAACTTAGAGACGTATTTAAATTTGAATAACCAATAAACCAAGACGTTATGTTTTCGGACAGTAAAAAAGAAAAACAAGGAATGGATAGCACTTCTAGTCAAAACATTATAGCAAAAGGCACCAAATTAGTGGGAGACTTTAATAGTGAGGGCGATTTTAGGATTGATGGTACTATTGAGGGGAACATTATAACCAAAGGTAAACTTGTAATTGGTAAGAATGGGTATATAAAAGGTGCAATTCAAGGCACTGATGCTTATTTTGAAGGTAAATTTTCTGGAAAATTATCTTTGTCGGGTACATTAACCCTAAAAGCTTCAGCATTTATTGAAGGCGAGGTAACGGTAGGTAAATTGGCTGTAGAACCAGGAGCTACATTTAACGTAACGTGTGCTATGAAAGGCACTGTAAAACCTATGACAAGCGGTGAGCCAACAAAAAAACAAAAAACCGAACAAACAGCTTAATCCTTTTTTACGGTTTACATCTATTGGTTTACAAATGGGCTTAACCATATATCTTGGAAGCGAATTGGGTAGATGGTTAGACATCAAATACCCAAATGAACAACAGCTTTACTACAAAATTGTATCATTGGTGGCCATATTTCTTGCCATTTTTTCGGTAATCCGTCAAGTGCTAAAATTAACAAACAAAGACTAACCAATGATAAAACGAATTAGCCTTGTAGTTGCAACGCTATTGGCATTATTTCTTTTAGCTTTTAATATTCACAAGGTTATATTATCCCAAGGTTTAACCTTTTCATTACTCAACATATATTTATTTTTTACAGTAAGTGCCATTATAGTTTACGGTGCCGTAGAAGCTGTATTTAGTAAGTTGCCAAACCAAGCAGGATACGCCTATTTAATGATGATGTGTTTAAAGATTGGAGCTTTCGTGTTAATATTTCAGCAAGATGTATTTGCAAAAACAAATTTATTGCAAGTAGAGCGTATAAGTTTAGTGGTACCTTTATTTTTGTTTCTAGTAGCAGAAGCCTTAGCCGTAGTAAATTTGTTAAACAGCAAATAATTACGATAAGTATCAGCCTACTAAACTATTTAGTTAAACTAAAAAAAACTACCCTCAAGAAAGTTTGCAGTTTTGAATTATTGTGTACATTTGCAAAAATTTTACAAAGCAAAAATTCATTACTCAGTAAGGATATAATGATTGCAAAAAAATCTATCACGTTTATAGCTGTTTTAATACTAGCTTTAGTTTCTTTTAAAGGTTTTGCTGGAGACAAAGGTCACCACGACAAGGGGAACACTGTAGATACTCCAGAAGAAATTAAGGAGTACATAGGCCACCACTTAAAAGATGCTCACGATTTCCACTTATTTACAGACAACGCTTCGGGCACGCACTATGGGTTTTCATTACCTGTTATTGTGTGGACAAGCAAAGGGCTAAAAACATTTATGTCTTCTGCATTTCATCATGACGATGCTGGGCATGTTATTGTTGATAAAGGCGATGTAAAGCTTACCAAAGTACACAGCAAAATTTATGAATTAGACGCAGGCGCTACAACTGTAAATTTTGACGAGGCACATCACCCAACAAACGCACACAAGGTGTTAGATTTTTCTATCACTAAAAGCGTTTTTGGAATGCTAATAGCAGGACTCTTAATGCTGCTAGGTTTTACAGCTTTAGCTAGAGGTTACAAAAAAGGTAAAGCAATACCAACAGGTTTTGGGCGTGTGTTAGAGCCATTAGTTATTTATGTGCGCGACGATATTGCAAAACCTAATATTGGCGAAAAAAAATACAGAAGGTTTATGGGGTTTTTGTTAACCGTGTTTTTCTTTATCTGGATTTTAAACTTATTAGGTTTAACACCACTTGGGTTTAACGTAACTGGGCAAATTGCTGTAACGGTATGTTTAGCATTATTTACTGCGGTTATTTATTTGTTTAGTGGGAGTAAAGATTTTTGGGCACACACCTTATGGATGCCAGGAGTTCCGGTAATATTACGACCTATATTAGCAGTTATAGAGCTTGTAGGTTTTGTTCTAATTAAGCCTTTTTCATTATTAGTGCGTTTGTTTGCAAATATGACGGCAGGACACTTTGTGGTAATGAGCTTAATAGCCTTAATGATTACACTAAAAGACGCTTTTGGCCCAATAGGGTCTACAGGAATGTCGTTAGTACTAGCTTTATTTATTTCGGTTATCGAAATATTGGTAGCCTTTTTACAAGCATTTATTTTCACGATGTTATCATCGTTATTTATAGGAATGGCTGTTGAAGAACACGACCATCATTAATACGAATTTGTTTAATTAATATTTATAAAAAGCAATTATTATGTACAATTTAATTGGAGCAGGATTAATCGTAATCGGCGGAGGAATTGGATTAGGTCAAATCGGTGGTAAAGCAATGGAAGGTATTGCTCGTCAACCAGAAGCGGCTGGAAAAATCCAAACTGCAATGATCATCATTGGTGCCTTATTAGAAGGTTTAGCATTTGGTGCATTAATCTTAGGAAAATAATATTTTTCCAAAAACAAATTAACAGCATTCTGTAACGGTTGGTTGCAGAAGCTGTTTTTTAAAGTAATTAAACAAAAGAAACTAAGTAATCTACATTAAACAATGGAAACGTTATTAAATGATTTTTCGGTAGGTTTGTTTGTAATGCAAGCCGTTATCTTATTAATATTAATACTATTAATGAGAAAATTTGCTTGGAAACCCATACTTAATGCTCTGGATGAAAGAGAAACAGGCATTGAAGATGCGCTTAAATCTGCAGAAAATGCAAAGAAGGAAATGGAAAACCTTCAAGCAAGCAATCAAAAGCTTTTGCAAGAAGCACGCACAGAGCGCGAAGCCATGTTAAAAGAAGCTCGTGAAATGAAAACGAAGATGATTGAAGATGCTAAAACAGAGGCACAAACAGAAGCTGGAAAGTTAATAGCACAAGCACAAGCAAGTATAGAAACTGAGAAGAAAGCAGCAATTGCTGATTTAAAATCTCAAGTAGCTAACTTATCTATCGAAATTGCTGAAAAAGTAGTTAAAGATGAGCTGTCTAATAAAGATAAGCAAGAAAAGCTAGTAGCGTCTTTACTAGGAGATGCAACTTTAAACTAATAGTATTATGGCAGGAACAAGAGCAGCAATACGTTACGCAAAAGCAGTATTAAGTTTAGCCCTTTCTGATAAAAACGCAGATAAGGTAAACGACGATATGAAGCTAATTGCTAATACTATTGCAGAAAATACCGATTTAGCCGATATGCTTAGCAACTCTGTTGTAAAATCAGAAACAAAAAAAGCAGCGATATTAGCTATTTTTCCTCAATTACATACCATAAGCAACGGTTTGTTAGATATTCTTATCACAAATAAAAGAATAGATATTTTACAACATGTTGCAACAACATATAGTGCTTTGTTTGATGAGCGCAATGGTAAACAAATTGCTACTGTTACAACAGCAATACCTTTAACAAAAGCTTTAGAAGAAAAAGTTTTAGCAAAAGTTAAAGCGCTTACTAATAAAACAGTAGAATTACAAAGTATAGTAGATGAAAGCATTTTAGGAGGTTTTATTCTACGTGTTGGAGATAAGCAGTTTGATGCTAGTATCTCAAACAAACTAAACAAATTAAAAAGAGAATTTACATTAAATTAAAAATAAGATGGCAGAAGTAAAACCAGCTGAAGTATCAGCAATCTTAAAACAACAACTTGCAGGTTTCGAAGCATCAGCTTCTTTAGACGAAGTAGGAACAGTACTTACTGTTGGAGATGGTATTGTACGTGCTTACGGATTGTCTAACGCGCAATATGGTGAATTAGTTGAATTCGATGGCGGCTTAGAAGGTATTGTACTTAATCTTGAAGAAGATAACGTAGGTATTGTATTGCTAGGAGCTTCTGTAGGCGTTAGAGAAGGCTCAACAGTAAAACGTACTGGTAAAATTGCTTCTATCAATGTTGGTGAGGGTATTGTTGGTCGTGTTGTAGATACTTTAGGAACTCCAATTGATGGTAAAGGTCCTATTTCAGGCGAAACGTATCAAATGCCACTAGAGCGTAAAGCACCTGGTGTAATTTATAGAGAGCCTGTAACAGAGCCATTACAAACAGGTATTAAATCTATCGATGCCATGATTCCTGTAGGTAGAGGACAGCGTGAGTTGGTTATTGGCGATCGTCAAACAGGTAAAACAACCGTTTGTATCGATACCATCTTAAATCAAAAAGAATTTTACGATGCAGGTGAGCCTGTATATTGTATATATGTTGCTGTAGGGCAAAAAGCTTCTACAGTTGCAAACATTGCAAAAGTACTTGAAGAAAAAGGTGCACTAGCTTACACAACAATAGTAGCTGCAAATGCATCAGATCCTGCACCAATGCAAGTATATGCCCCTATGGCAGGAGCTGCAATTGGTGAGTATTTTAGAGATACTGGTCGTCCAGCATTAATTATTTATGATGATTTATCTAAACAAGCAGTAGCTTACCGTGAGGTGTCATTATTATTAAGAAGACCACCAGGACGTGAAGCATATCCAGGTGACGTTTTCTACCTACACTCTCGTTTATTAGAGCGTTCAGCAAAGGTAATTAACGATGATGCTATTGCTAAAGAAATGAATGATTTACCAGATAGTTTAAAGCCTATGGTTAAAGGTGGCGGTTCTTTAACAGCATTACCAATTATTGAAACACAAGCAGGAGATGTATCAGCATATATTCCAACAAACGTAATTTCGATTACTGATGGCCAAATCTTCTTAGATGGTGATTTATTTAACTCTGGTGTACGTCCAGCAATTAACGTAGGTATTTCAGTATCTCGTGTTGGTGGTAACGCACAGATTAAGTCGATGAAAAAAGTATCAGGTACATTAAAACTAGATCAAGCGCAGTTTCGCGAGCTAGAAGCATTTGCTAAGTTTGGTTCAGATTTAGATGCAGTTACTTTAAATGTAATTGAGAAAGGTAAGCGTAATGTTGAAATTTTAAAACAAGCGCAAAACGATCCGTTTACTGTTGAAGATCAGGTAGCAATCATATATGCAGGTTCTAAGAACTTACTAAAAGATGTTCCTGTAAATAAAGTAAAAGAATTCGAAAGAGATTTTATCGAGTTTTTAAATGCTAAGCATAGAAATATTTTAGATACTTTAAAAGCAGGTAAATTAACTGACGAAGTTACAGATACATTAACAGCTGTAGCTAAAGATTTATCAGGGAAGTATTAATTTTGAATTAGGAATTCAGAATTATGGGTTATCAGAAAAGTGGCAATGCCATAGTAGATAAAAGTTTTTATTTTGCTTGCGATATTGTTATTTATGCTGAAAAACTCAAAGAAAAACGTTTTTTTGAAATAGCAAATCAATTACTAAAGTCTGGTACCAGTATTGGTGCAAATGTTAGAGAATCTCAACGTGGCGTTAGTACAAAAGATTTTAAAAATAAATTAGGAATAGCACTTAAGGAAGCAGACGAAACATCCTTTTGGTTGGACGTTATAGAAGAAACCAATATTTATGATGTTCCTTCAAAATTAAGAGAAGATTGTGAGGTTTTGATTCGATTGTTAGTTACAATTATTAAAAATTCATAATTCTGAATTCCTAATTCATAATTTGAACTATGGCAAACTTAAAAGAAATACGTAACAGAATATCTTCGGTATCATCAACGATGCAGATTACCAGTGCTATGAAAATGGTATCGGCTGCAAAGTTAAAGAAGGCTCAAGATGCTATTACAGCAATGCGTCCATATGCAGATAAGTTAACTGAGCTTTTACAAAGCTTAAGTGCATCTTCTGATGCAGACGCAACAAGTAAGTTTTCAGAGCAACGCGAAGTAGAAAAAGTGCTTATAGTTGCAATAACTTCCAATAGAGGTTTAGCAGGTGCTTTTAACTCTAACATCATTAAAGAAGTTACAAAATTAACTTCAGAGACGTATGCCAACAAAGACGTATCGTACGTTGCAATTGGTAAAAAGGCAAATGATGCGTTTAAAAAAACAAATAAGGTTATTGCTAACAGAAGCGAAGTTTATGATGATTTATCCTTTGAAAACGTTGCAGCAATTGCTCAAGATTTAATGGACCGTTTTGTTGCAGGAGAGTTCGATAAAATTGAAATCGTCTACAATAAGTTTAAAAATGCAGCAACTCAAATTGTAATGACCGAACAGTTTTTACCAATTGTTCCTATTGAGGGTGATGCTAATACAAATTCAGACTATATTTTCGAGCCAACAAAAGAAGACATTGTAGAGCAGTTAATTCCTAAGTCTCTAAAAACACAATTGTATAAAGGTATTAGAGATTCTTTTGCATCAGAGCACGGTGCGCGTATGACGGCGATGCATAAAGCAACTGATAACGCAACCGAATTAAGAGACCAATTAAAATTAACATACAATAAAGCACGTCAAGCAGCCATTACTAACGAAATCCTTGAGATTGTTGGTGGTGCTGAAGCTTTAAACAACTAGTCTATTCCTGCGAAAGTAGGAATCTGTTTCAAAATAGACATCAGACCTGTCAGGTTTTAAAAACCTGACAGGTCTTTTCGTTTCACGTCTTATTGGTAATAATTTATCTTTGGTTTGCGTTAGCTAAAACCCTATTTTTAGCATATAAAAATACCTGTTCTTGAGCGGCATTAAATCACTTTTCAAACAAACATTTATTTACGGTTTAGCAACTGTGTTACCAAGAATGCTTACCTTTTTATTAACGCCACTTTACACAGAAGTTATGGCTGTAGGTGTTTATGGAAAAGTTTCTATCATCTTTTCATGGTTCGCTATTTTTAACGTGATTTTAGCTTATGGTATGGAAACCGCATTTTTTCGTTTTTTCAATAAAGAAGATCAAAAAGATAAAGTTATAGGTACAGCTGCATTGTCAATTATTTTTACATCATTGGCAATAGTTATTTTAGCATTTTTATTTAAAAGTCAAATAGCTGAAGTTACAGATATTCAGTCCAAACATATTAGTTTTGTTATATGGATATTACTTCTAGATGCCTTAGTAATTATTCCATTCGCGTGGTTGAGAGCCAAAGCAAAACCTGTAAAATATGCCATTATTAAAATAGTAAATGTTGCCATTAACATTGGTCTCAACTTGTTTTTCTTTTTGGTATTAAGTGGTTTAGCAAAACATAATGATTTTTTTAAAACCCTATATAAGCCTGACTTTGAAATAAATTATGTGTTAATTGCAAATGTTGTTGCAAGTGCAGTTACACTCTTATTAATGCTGTCTTTTTATACTAAAATTAAATATGTATTTGACACCAAATTATGGCAACAGATGCTACGTTATGCACTACCAGTACTAATTGCGGGGTTGGCATACGCTACTATAGAAACATTTAATCGTATTTTATTGGATAGTAGTTTATCAACCGCTGAAAATCCAGAGAATGAAGTTGGTATGTTTTCTGCATGTTATAAACTAGCGTTATTTATGACACTGTTTGCTACCGCCTTTCGTTTAGGTATAGAACCGTATTTTTTTAGTCATGCAAAAAGTAAAAACCCTCAAAAAAATTATGCCAGAATTTTAGAGTATTTTGTGGTTTTTGGTTCAGGAATATTATTAACTGTTGTAGTGTTTTCAGATATTTTGAAAACCATAATCATTCGAGATGAAGACTTTTGGGAAGCGATGTGGATCGTACCTATTATACTTATTGCTAGTTTTTGTTTGGGTATATACCACAATTTGTCCGTTTGGTATAAAATTACGGATCGCACAAAATTTGGAGCTTATATTTCTATAGTTGGTGCTATAATTACACTAGTATTAAATATATTGTTAATTCCTATTATGAGTTACAAAGGCTCAGCCATTGCAACTTTGGCTGCTTATGGTTCTATGGTGTTAATGTCGTATTATTTCGGAAGAAAATATTATCCTATTCCCTATAATTTGAAAAAAATAGGAATATATTTATTGGTTTCTATTGCATCATCGGTGGTGTACTTTTATCAATTTAGAGCTAATTATGTTATTGGAATTTCACTGTTAGTTGTATTTTTGGGAATCGTTTATTTTTCAGAGAAAGATGAATTAAAACTAATATTGAAAAATAAATAGACCTGTCAGGTTATAAAAACCTGACAGGTCTGAGAAAATCAAAATCGAATGAAAATTAAAATTATAAACAAATCCAGTCACGATGTGCCGCATTATGAGACCTTAGCTTCGGCAGGAATGGATTTGCGTGCCAACATATCAGAAGCAATAGTACTAAAGCCATTAGAACGCAGTATAGTGCGCACAGGCTTGTTTATAGAGCTTCCTGTTGGTATTGAAGCCCAAGTGCGCCCAAGAAGCGGTTTGGCAGCTAAAAAAGGCATTACAGTACTAAATGCACCTGGAACTATTGATGCCGATTATAGAGGCGAAATAGGCGTAATTTTGGTAAATCTTTCAAACGAAGATTTTATCATCCAAAACGGAGAGCGCATTGCACAATTAATTATTGCGAAGCACGAGCGTGCGGAATGGGTTGAAGTAGAGGCACTTTCTGAAACAGATAGAGGTGAAGGTGGCTTTGGAAGTACGGGAGTAAAATAAAAAGCCCCTCTGCCTATCGGCATCTCCCCAAAGGGGAGAAAAGGGGAAAGTATAAATTTAAAACTAAAAGTTCCCTCTCCTATGGAGAGGGTTAGGGAAAGGCTTATGAAAATAATAGTACCAATGGCAGGTCGAGGTTCTCGATTGCGCCCACACAGTTTAACAGTACCAAAACCATTAATTCCTGTTGCAGGTCAGCCCATAGTGCATAGACTGGTTAAGGATATTGCCAAAGTATTAAAGCAACCTATTGACGAAATAGCGTTTGTTTTAGGAGATCCGGCTTGGTTTGGAGACGACGTAGTTTCAAGTTTAGAAACATTGGCAACCGATTTAGGTGCTAAAGCATCTATTTACAGACAAGACAAGCCTTTAGGTACAGGTCACGCCATTATGTGTGCAGAACCATCACTTTTTGGACCGGCAGTTATTGCTTATGCAGACACCTTAATTAGAGCTGAGTTTGATTTAGACCCTACAGCAGATAGTGTGATTTGGACAAAGCAAGTAGATAATCCAGAAGCGTATGGCGTTGTTAAGTTAAATGACAATGATGAGATAGTGGAATTGGTTGAAAAACCAAAAAGCTTTGTAAGCGACCAAGCGGTAATTGGTATTTATTATTTTAAGGATGTAGCGGTTTTAAAAGGGAAACTACAAGAAATACTGGATGAAAACGTTATGAATGGTGGTGAATACCAAATTAATGATGGTATTAAGCGCATGATGGCCGAAGGTAAAATATTTAAAACTGGAACGGTTGATGAGTGGATGGATTGTGGTAATAAAGCCATAACTATTGAAACCAATAGGCGTATGCTAGGATTTTTAAAAGCTGATGGCGAAGAGCAATTGGTAGCAAGTTCTGCAACATTAGAAAACGCAACTATTATTGAACCTTGTTTTGTAGGCGATAATGTAGTGTTGAAAAATACAACTATAGGGCCGTTTGTATCTGTGGGAAATGGTACGGTTATTGAAAACTCTACGATTGAAAACAGCTTAATACAAACGTATACTGAAATTAAAAATGCGAAATTAAATAACGCCATGATTGGAAACCATGTAAAGTATAATGGCGAATTTACAAGCATTAGTATTGGCGATTATTCTGTTTTGGAGTAGACACATTCTTGCGAAAGCAGGAATCTCTAAGCAGGTAGTACTAACAAAGGTTTAAGCTAGACGTTGGCAGGCAAGTACGCGTTAGGGATTGAACGGTATGTTGGAGCTCCTCGCAGAGAGCGACTAGTGAAAGCCCGACCCCTCGTAGCTTTAGCGAAGTGGGGTAACGCCCAAAAAAACATGTAATGTATAAATTAATTTACATCCTCTTTTTCTTTGGAATGTTAACGATTCCACAGGCAAGCTATGCCCAAGTGGATTTTAATAAAACGCCCGATGACGATTTAGGAATTGTAGAGGATAAATTTCAAGAACTGTTTTTTGAAGCCTTGATGCACAAAGGCATGGAGAATTATGATAAGGCTGCCGATGCGCTTCAAAAATGTATAGAAATAGATAAAAATCCAGCGGTGTTATATTTTGAGTTGGGGAAAAATTACATGAAACTTAAAAATTTTGGTGCTGCAGAAGTGGCATTAAAAACAGCGGTAGATAAAGCACCTGATAACGAGTGGTATTTAGATGAGCTTTATGGTTATTACGTTTCGCAAAATGAGTTAAATAAGGCACTAAATACGGTAAAGCAGTTGGTGCAGTACCACCCAGATTATAAAGAAGATTTAGCGACCTTGTATGTAAAAATGGGAAAGTATGATGAGGCGCTTGAGATTTTGAATGCGTTGGATGCCTCGTTTGGTATTTCGGTAGCACGAGATATATTGCGTAATAGAGTTTACAAGGCAACAGGGCGCGCAAAAGAGCAGATAGAAAATTTAGAATCTAGAGTTGAAAACAATCCTAAGAATGAGGCTAACTATTTGGCTTTAATTTACAGGTACAGCGAACAAGGTAAAAAAGAAAAAGCTTTTGAAACTGCACAGGAATTGCTGAGAATAAAACCAAATTCGCAGGTGGTACATTTGGCATTGTATAAGTTTTATTTGGATAAAAACGATACCGATGCTGCCATAAAATCTATGAAAATTATTGTGCAGAGCAATACGATAAAACCAGATGCGAAACTAAAGGTATTGTCTGATTTTGTGAATTTTGTAAAACTAAATCCTAAGTATGAACAAGACTTGGTTGAGGCTACAGCATTGCTTGATGGTACTTCAGACGCTAAAACATTAACCGATTTAGGGCAATATTATAACCAAAAAGGCGACAAACAAAATGCTTTAAAGCATTTTAAAGCGGCATTAAAACTAGATGCTGATAATTTTAGTTTATTAAAAACAGTATTGCTATTACACATCGATTTAAATAAATTTGAAGAAGCAACCGCCATGAGTGCCAATGCTATACAAAACTATCCGGCGCAACCTTTGGTGTATTTAATACATGGTGTTGCTTTAAATGCGCAACAAAAGCCAAAGCAAGCTATAGAAACGTTAGAGTCTGGATTAGATTGGATTGTAGACGATACCAAAATGGAAGCCGATTTTTATACACAATTGGCTAAGGCCTATACTGCGTTAAACAATAGTGCAAAAGCAAAAACGTTTACGGATAAGGCCAATGCTCTTAAATCTTAATTAAAAAAATGAAATCTCAATTTTTGAAAAATAATCGTCTTGTTTACGTGTGTTTGTTAGTAGTGTTTTTAGGGTTTACAGGTTGTAAATCGGCTAAAACTATTACCGGTGGTGCAGGTAATTTAAAACTATCTGCGAAACAATTAATAAAAGAAAACCAAAAACAAACACCAGACTTTAAAACACTACAATCTAAACTAAAAATCACCTATACTGAAGGTTCTAAAACACAATCGCACACGGTAACTTACCGTATGGAAAAAGATAAAGTATTATGGCTTAGTGCGCCATTTGGCATTATTAGAGCCAAAATAACACCACAACAAGTAGCATTTTATAATAAACTAGACAATACTTATTTTGAGGGCGATTTTGAATACTTTACCCAGCTATTAGGTACCGCATTAGATTTTGAGAAAATTCAAAATATCATTTTAGGCGAGGCCTTGTATAATTTAAAGGACGAAAACTACAGTGTGTCCGTTCAAGAAAATAAGTATGTGTTACAACCAAAAAATCAACGCGAGCTCTTCGAGCTGTTTTTACTAATTAATCCTTCGATTTTTAAAATAACATCACAACAATTATCTCAAGTTGCAGCACAACGCCATTTACAAATAGATTATTTGGCACACCAAAATGTAGACCAGCAAGTGCTACCAGAAAAAGTAAAAATAATTGCGGTAGAAGGTACAGATGAAATGATTGCAGCATTAGAATTTAAAGCAGTATCACTAAACGAGGACTTACGATTTCCATTTAAAATTCCATCAGGTTTTAAGAAGATAGAATTGTAATGCATTCTAAACCCCACATATTACGAGGCCTTTTTTTACTTCTAATTGTAGTTGGCAGTCATTGCAGTTTTGCTCAAAATAACAAACAAAAACAATTAGAAACCCGCCGGCAAGAATTGCGTAGAGAAATTCAAAAAATTAATGCATTACGCGCCGAAAACAAATCCAAAGAAAAATCTCAACTATCGTTAATAGAAGATTTTAACTATAAAATAAGCGTGTTAAATAACCTAATTAAGGTTACCAACCAACAAGCAAATTTACTAACGCGAGAAATTAATAACAATCAAAAACAAATTGGTAATCTTCGTGATGAGTTAAAACTTTTAAAAGACGACTATGCTGCTATGATTGTGAAATCTTACAAAAGCAAAAACCAACAAAGCCGCATTATGTTTTTGTTGTCTTCAAACGATTTTAAGCAAGCCTATAAGCGTTTGCAGTATATGAAACAGTATACAAGCCACCAAAAAGAACAAGGGGAAACCATAAAGGCTAAAACCACCAAATTACAGCAAATTAACAAAGATTTATTGGTTCAAAAAGAAGAGAAACAAAAGCTAATTGCCGAAAATAAAAGCACACAAAAAACATTAGAAAAGGAGCGCAAACAACACCGGTCTATCATGGCGTCCATTCAAAAAGATTTAAGTAAATACACGGCGCAAATAAAATCTAAACAACGCGAAGCGGCAAGAATAGATAGAGAAATTAAGCGTATTGTAAGAGCAGCCATTGCTAAGTCCAATAAAAAAGCAAACACCGCTAATAGTTCTAGTTTTGCCTTAACCGCAGAAGAAAAGCTGCTGGCAAGCAATTTTGTTGCCAATAAAGGAAAACTGCCTTGGCCTGTGGAGAAAGGCTTCGTAAAAGCGCGTTACGGCAAGCAACCCTCGTTGATTGATAGGTCTTTAACCGTACAACGAAACGGGGTCTTAATTACCACCGAAAAACAGGCAAAAGCAAGAGTTATTTTTAATGGCACTGTAATTAAGGTAACCGCCATTAGAAACTCTAATCCTATGGTAATGATTAAGCACGGTAACTACATATCGGTATATAAAAACCTATCCAAAGTGTACGTTAAAGAAGGCGATACGCTAAAAACAAAAGACGAAATTGGCGAGGTCTCAACAAATTTAGAAGGCGACACCATCCTTAGTTTTTCCATTTTTAAAGACGCCACAACACAAAATCCTGCAAGTTGGATTTATAAGATGTAACACAGCACAATCTGCGTATCGCAAAATGCTTCAGTCTTTAGCAAGTAACAAGTACAAGTATTTGGGCGTTACCCTCGATGCAATAGCCGTCTATTAAAATACACAGTAAGCCTCGGGTCAGGCTTTCACTACTCAATCCCTCCTACGTCGGGGATTTCAAACATGCCGTTCAATCCCTAACGCAACTATCAGCCAAGGTCTCTGGTATTTAGCCATAAAAACATCTCTAAAAACTAATTAACACTAATAATTATTGGCAAATTAAACTCTGTAGTAACCTGTTGTCCGCGTTTTATAGCTGGATATATTTTAGGCAAAGTATCCAAACTTCTATTAAGAAGTTCTTTTATATTAGGAATTTCTTGGAGCGTCACAGAATCAACCCTAGACTCCAACAACCTCAACATTCCTTGTTTAGAAACCTGAAATTCTAAAACTAAAGTATCATGAATATCTTGCGAAACTACTATCATTTCCTTTTGTAAAAAATCTGTAATATT
>CALDUF010000111.1 GCA_937923515.1 uncultured Flavobacteriaceae bacterium | reverse complement strand
TAAAAACAAGTTTTTATGAACACCAGCAAGTATAGGTTTGAAGGTTCTGAAATGAATAGTAAATTATTGATGGGGCATCCATCAGGTTTATTTGTTTTATTTTTTACTGAAATGTGGGAGCGCTTTTCGTATTATGGAATGCGAGCCATTTTAGTGCTCTTCCTTACATCAGCTTTATTGGATGGTGGTTGGGCATGGTCTAGAGAAGAGGCTTTAGGTTTGTATGGTACCTATACAATGCTAGTGTATTTTTCCCCAATTCTGGGAGGTTGGCTAGCCGACAAGTATTTCGGATATAGAAATGCTGTAGTTTGGGGCGCATTAATTATGGCTTTAGGGCATGCTGCAATGGCATTTGATACGCCTTGGAGTTTGTACATTGGTATCGGTTTGTTGGTTGCAGGAAATGGGTTGTTTAAACCTAACATGACGTCAATAATAAACGGGGTATACGTAAACGCCCAAGACAAAAAAGATGGTGCCTTTACCATTTATTATATGGGCGTAAATGCTGGTGCATTTCTAGGAATTTTACTTTGTGGCTACATTGGTGAAACCGTTGGGTGGCATTATGGCTTTGGTTTAGCGGGTATTTTTATGTTTTTTGGAACCATTCAATTTTACTTGGCTCAAGGTATATTCGGTAAAGTGGGATTGTCGCCATCTAAAACTGTGGCTTATGAAGATGCCATTGCCGATATTGGAAGCGAGAACGTAGAAACGCAAAAGGCAGTACCAAATAATGTGCAAAGAGATCGCTACATTGTTGTTGGCGTTTTAGCGTTTTTTACAATATTTTTCTGGGCTGCTTTCGAGCAAGCTGGTGGCTCTATGACCATTTTTGCAAAAGATTATACCAATAGAATATTAGAAGGCGATTCCGCTAACATATTCAGGGTAGCCAATACACTGCTCACGGTAGTGCCACTTTTAATTATAACTTATGTATTGTTTAAATTATTTCAAATCACTTTTAAAAAATACGCACTCTCAAATGTGTTTTTAGCTTTAAGCTTTGTAATTATTTGGACAATAGTTATTTGGATGCTGAAGAATCAATTTTCTGAAGTTAAGACTGAAGTGCCTGCATCGTGGTTTTCAATATTAAATTCTTTTTACATCATCGCATTTGCACCACTTTTCTCTAAGTTGTGGGAGAGTAGATACAATCCTTCAGCAACCGTAAAATTTGGAATAGGTCTTGTGCTTTTAGGTTTAGGTTTTGGTGTTTTAGCTTATGGATCGGCAGCGATTCCGCAAGGTGCGCAAACAGCCTCTGTAAGTATGATATTTTTAATTTTAGCCTATTTACTGCATACGTTAGGAGAACTTAGTTTATCGCCCGTAGGCTTGTCTTATGTATCTAAATTAGTGCCTGCTTCAAAAATAGGACTCATGTTCGGGTTGTGGTACATTGCTATAGGTATGGGAAATAAGGCAGCTGGTTCAATGGGTGGCATGATAGATAAAATTACTGCACATTACGATATGAGTACCTTCTTCTTAATATTTACAGTAGTGCCTATTGTTGCAGGATTAATTTTAATGGCTTTAACACCACTCCTAAAAAAACTAATGCACGGTGTACGTTAGTCTAAAAAAGCGTTAAAAATTTTTAAAAAGTATAGGTTTATCTGCTTTTTTTGTAAGTTCGGCACATCATTTGCAACACATCAGTTATGAAAAAAATAATAGTTATAGTTACGCTTGCCTTACTAACATCGGTTAGTGGAATCGCACAGGAAATAAATTGGGTATCATTAGAAGAGGCTATGGCGCTTCAAAAGAAAACCCCTAAAAAAATTATGATGGACGTTTACACCGTATGGTGTGGACCTTGTAAAATGTTAGATAAAAATACATTTCAGAATCCTGATGTAGTTGCTTACGTTAATGAAAACTACTATGCCGTTAAATTTAATGGTGAAGGTAACGATGTTATTGCTTATAAAGACAAATCTTATGCAAACCCTAGTTATAACGCCGATAGAGCAAAAACTAGAAATAGTGCGCACCAACTTGCAAGATATTTTCAAATAAGAGCTTATCCAACCATTGTGTTTTTTGATGAAAATGCCGATGTAATTACGCCACTACCTGGATATAAGACTCCTACGCAATTGGAGTTGTATTTAAAGCTATTTGAAAGCGATAAACACAAAGACATTAAAACACAAGATGATTTTAACGCCTATTATAAAACGTTTAAGCCTGAATTTAAAGGTTAAAAATTAATAGTTTAAAATAAACGCTCCCTTTTTACTAGTTTGATGAAAAGGGAGTTTTCTTTTTTTACAAATAGCTTCCCAACGTTCTAAGTAGCTTTTATAATTACTACCATCTGCTATTATTACTTTAGGTTGTAGAGCATCAATTAACCTATTGAGATTTATTTTGGGCGACTGTCTCAAGAGTACGTAATCTGGCTTAAACGTTTTTACAGTGTAAACGCCTAAACTGTCTACTATTAAAATTGGTGTTTTGTTTAAGTGATACGTATTGGTAATAGTGTTTAGCTTCTTGCTTTTAAGGTGTTTTTTTACAGTAAAATCTTTAATAATAGTAGTGTTTAAATTAGTGGTACTATCAAAATCATGTGCATAATGTATGGCATCATTTGTAAGATGACCTATTAATGAATGTCTGCTTTTATGAAACACAATAAACTGATGTTTTGGTTTTGCATATTCAGTATGTATATAACTACATTGAAGTATTATGATTGCTATTAGTGCGTACCTTAAATTGTTATAACTCTTTTTATAAAACCATTTAAAGCTGGCAATTATTATAAAATAAAAGGCGACTACATAAAGAAGATTGAAGGGAATGTCTTGAAATAAAAATGCATCTTGATGCGATACCCAACGCACAAAATTATTCATAAGGCTAATACTATTTCCAAATATAGAAGCCAAAATATTGGGCAGTATATTTAAAACAGCCAGAATAATAACGAGAATACCAAAAGCTAAAATGACACCTAAAAGCGGAATTATTACCATATTGGATATAAAGAAAAGTCCTGGAAACTGATGGAAGTAATACAGGCTAACGGGAATAATACCAAATTGAGCAGCTAAGGTTATAGTGAATGTGTGCCAATATTTATCCAAAACCCAGTGTTTTGGCTGCCAAAGTTTATAAAGTAATGGGTCTATAGTTACAATTGCTAAAACGGCTAAATAGCTTAATTGAAAACCTACATCAAATAAAAACAGTGGTTTTACCAAAAGAATAACTAATACTGAAATGGCTAGTGTATTGTAAATATTTGTAGGTCGGTTTAAATTCATACCAATAGCAACGATGCTGAACATAGTTACGGCGCGCGTAACCGATGCCGATAACCCTGCAATTATAGCAAAACCCCAAAGTAGTAAAACCAGTAGTATGATTTTTAGGGCTTTACCATGTTTAAAGCGTTCTAGTGGTTTTAACATAAAACTTAAAATAAGCAGCATAATGCCCACATGTAATCCAGAAACTGCCAGAATATGTATAGCGCCTGCGTTGGCATAATTTGTATACACATCCTCACTAATGTTTTGGCGTTGGCCCAATAATAGCGCGTTAATAATAGCGAGTTCGTCGGGTTTAAAGTTGTAAGGTTGTAATTTGGTATTTACGTGAGTTCTTACGGTATTGGCTAAACCAAAAAGTGTTGTGCTGTTTTGGTGATGTGGCAAAAGTAATTGTGCATCAACAAATAACTGGTGGTAGATGTATTTCTTTTTTAAATAATTTTTGTAATCAAACTGTCCAGGATTTAATGGGTGTATTAAATTCTTAAAATCGGTTCTAATGGTAAACACCGCGTCAACACGTAATGGTTTTGAAATCATATCCTTTTGAATATTTAAAAGCGTTTTACCACTTGCTTTTGTATCATCAATTTTAAAAATATCAATCACATATTTATCGTAGTAGTTACCGGGTTTGAGTATTTCTCTAATTCTAAATGTAACGGTGTGTAAATCATTTAAATCTTCAGAAATATAGTTTGAATAATGGTTTTTAAATTTTTTTTGATTGTGAAGGGTAACGGTAAGAATACCTACGGATATCATGCTAAAATACACAGCCAATCCAAACCAAATAGATTGTTTAAAGTGTTGTTCTGTAACGACATAGCACAAAAGTGTTAGGCATAAAAAACCAAGTGATAGCACTATTGAAAGTGATGTGCTAACTTCAACATAATATCCAAGGATGATGCCGATAATTAATAATACGGTAAGCCTAATTATGGTGAAGTTTAACAGTTTCATTACAGCTCAATTTACTAAATAAAATTAATTAGTAAATTGATGAAACTATAATACGCGGCGCACCTCAGTAAATGCAGACTTCCAGTAATTTTCGTTTAATGACGAAATAATAACGCCTTTTGAGCTGCTGGCGTGAATAAAATAAATAGCGTTGTTTTTAATTTCTACAACAAGACCAACGTGGTTAATGGCGTTACGGCGATTTTTCCCAGTTTTAAAAAACAGCAAATCGCCTTTTAATGTTTCTTTAAGCTTTATTTTTTTTCCTTTTTTAGCCATGTCGCGTGAAATTCTTGGGAGATACACGTCGTGTGCTTTAAAAGATTCATAGATCAAGCCAGAGCAATCCATTCCCTTTTTTGTAGTACCGCCCCATTGGTAGCGTGTTCCTAAAAATTGCTTAGAATAGCTTGTAATTTGCGATGGTAGCGATTTTGGCGCTTTTACTACTGTTGTTCTATCGCTGTTAACTCTAGTGTCGCGCTTTTCGGTTTTAGCCTTTTTTGTAACGACTTGGGGTCTTTTAGTAGATTTACAGCTATACAGTCCAATGAGTAAAACTACGAGTAGGAATTTAATTTTCATACATTAGGTTTTTAAAGCCTTGTAAATTAATGTGGCAGTTTTTTCACTAGCGCCTTTGCCTCCAAGCTTTTGCTCTAGTTCGTAATATTCAGCAAACATTGTATTGCGATTGTCATTGTTTAAAATATGCGCTAACTCGGTTTTCAAACGTTTTTTATTAAAATCATTTTGAATCAGTTCAGTAACAACTTCCTTATCCATTACCAAATTCACTAACGAAATAAATTTTAGCGTAATGATGCGTTTTGCTATGTGGTATGAAATAGCACTGCCTTTGTAGCACACTACTTGTGGTACTTTAAATAGCGCGGTTTCTAGAGTGGCAGTACCAGAAGTTACCAAAGCCGCATACGATACGCTTAACAAATCGTAAGTTTTGTTAGCAATAAATTTAACTTCAGTTTGTTTTATAAACGACTGGTAAAACTCATAATCCTGACTAGGTGCACCGGCAATTACAAACTGGTATTTTGGGAATTCATGAATTACACTTAGCATTACCGAAAGCATTTTGGTAATTTCTTGTTTTCTGCTACCAGGAAGTAAAGCAATAATAGGTTTGTTGTTTAACTTGTATGTTTCCCTAAATGTTTTAGGGTTTATTTGTGGTCTATTTGCAATGGCGTCAATTAAAGGGTGTCCCACAAATTCTACATCATAATCGTACGTTTTGTAAAACGGTTTTACAAATGGTAGAATAACAAACATCTTATCAATATCGCGTTTTATTGCGGCTACTCTGCTAGCGCGAGATGCCCAAACCTGTGGCGAAATGTAGTAATTGGTTTTAAATCCTTTTGCTTTTGCCCATTTGGCAATGCGCAAGTTAAAACCAGAATTATCAATAAAAATAACAACATCAGGCTTAAAATCTGCAATATCACTTTTGCAAAAGGCGATGAGTTTAAAAATTTTTCTGAGGTTCATCAGTACCTCGGTAAATCCCATAAATGCACGTTCCTTGTAATGTTTTACTAAAGTGCCTCCTGCGTTTTGCATCAAATCTCCACCCCAAAACCTAATATCAGCATCCGCATCAACATGCTTAAGTGCTTTTATAAGGTTAGCACCATGTAAGTCTCCCGATGCTTCGCCAGCAAGAATATAATATTTCATTTAAAACTTTAAAATAGTTTGATAACAAAAGTAAAAACGGCAATAAATACCGTAATCAGTAAAACGCCTCTAGCCCGATAATCTTGTTTTCTCTTTATGAATATAAAAAAAGCAATAAGGTTTAAAACAGCCCCAAGGCTAATAAGTTTTCCTAAAAAACCTTCGTTATAAGCTGACTGTATTACAGTAGTAAAATCATCACCATTACCCAAAAATTGTGCAGTTATAAATAAGCCAATAGCGTTGGCAATTAAACCTACTACCATTCCAATTATAAGTTCTTTTCTCATTTATGTATGTTCAGTATTATTAAAGTTCCATGTATTTAAATGTTGTATGGCATGGTGTGCAGTAAGATCAAACTTAACAGGAACAACAGATACATAGTTGTGTTCTAAGGCCCATTCATCTGTATCTTCACCACCATCTAAATTTACAAATTCACCTGTAAGCCAGTAATAGTCTTTGCCCGATGGGGTTTTGCGTTTATCAAAAGCTTCTACCCAATTGGCGCGTGCTTGTCTGCATATTTTTATCCCTTTTATCGCCGTTTTAGCAATATCGGGTATGTTTACATTTAATACAATACCTTCTTGTAAACCGTTTTGTAATACGTTTTTTGTAATGGTTTTTACAAAAGTTTTGCAAGCCTCAAAATTCGCATCCCAATTGTAGTTTAATAACGAAAATCCAATAGCAGGAATCCCTTCAATACCCGCTTCTATAGCTGCACTCATAGTGCCAGAGTAAATTACATTTATTGAAGCGTTAGAACCGTGATTAATCCCCGAAACGCAAATATCTGGGCGTCTGTCTAAAATTTCACGCACTGCTAGCTTTACACAATCGGCAGGCGTGCCAGAGCAGGTGTATTCTAAATGTGTTTTATGCGGTACCTCAATCTGCTCTACATAAAGTGTAGCGTCTAAAGTAATAGCGTGCCCTTTTCCGCTTTGAGGGCTGTTTGGTGCTACCACAACAACATCACCAATAGTTAGCATTACTTCAATTAGGGTACGAATACCAGGAGCAGTTATACCATCGTCGTTTGTAACTAAAATTAAGGGTTTTTTAGACATAAATAGGCTTAATTTAAAGCACTGCTAAAATACATAAAATCTTATGTAAAGTCTTGTTTTGTTTGCTTTAACAAAAAAATAAGGTCTTGTCTGTTTAATGGCACGGTTTTTTCAGTAATTTAGTGAAATGATAAATAAATTAAAAGCTTTTATCTAGTATATGAAAGATATGATGAGAAAGAATTATAAAGTTTTATTATTAGTGCTGTTACTAGCTTTTGCTTCTTGTAGCTTTACTTCTAAAAAATTTGAAGAGGATACCGATAAGGATAAGTTGTTAATACAAGTAATCACGTATGTATTACAAAATTGGCATTTTGATCCTATTAAGATGAATGACGAATTTTCGGCAGAATTATTCGAGGATTATATAGAGCGTGTAGATCCAGGAAAACGCTATTTCTACAAATCTGATTACAAGGAATTTGAAAAACATAAAACAACTATAGATGACCAGTTAAAAGCTTACGATATTACATTTTTTAATGTGGTGTATGATCGTATGATCAAGCGTATTGAAGAAACCAAAGCAATTTACAAAGAGGTGCTTTCTCAGCCGTTTGACTACACAGTTAATGAAACCTTTGATACAGATTATGATAAGATTGATTTTGTAAGCAGCAAAAAGGAAATGAAAGAACGTTGGAGAAAACAATTAAAGTTTTCTACAATTTCAAACTATGATGATTTGTTGCAACAGGAAATACAAGCTAAAGAAAAAGATGAGGCATATACCATGAAAACGCCTGTAGAAATTGAGAAAGAAGCAAGAGAGGCGGCTTTACGCTCTATCAATATTTATTTTTACGATAATTTAGATGATTTAACTCGTGAAGATTGGTTTTCAATGTATGTAAACGCCATTGTAGAAGAGTTTGATCCGCACACATATTACCTAGCACCAAGAGATAAAGAAGGGTTTGATACACAAATGTCTGGTAAGTTAGAAGGTATTGGAGCGCGATTAACAAAAAATATGGATAATATTAAAATCGTTGAACTTATATCTGGTGGGCCAGCGTGGAGAAGTCAACTATTAGAAGTAGAAGATATTATTTTAAAAGTAAAGCAAGAAGATGAAGAAGTAGGTGTAGATATTGTTGGTATGCGCATTAGTGATGCTGTAAAATACATAAAAGGACCAAAAGGCACCAAAGTAACGTTAACCATTAAAAAAGTTGACGGTACAATTGAGGATATAACAATAGTAAGAGATGTTGTAGAACTTGGTGAAACTTATGCTAAAGCATCGGTAATAGAAAAAGAAGATAAAACGTACGGCATCATAAATTTACCTCGTTTTTATGCAGACTTTAACGATTACGATAATTTAAATGCGGCTTTAGATGTGCGCAAAGAAATTGAGCGTTTAAAAGCTGGAGGAATAGAAGGTTTAATTTTAGATTTAAGAAACAATGGCGGCGGTTCTTTGCCTTCTGTGGTAGATATGGCTGGCCTTTTTATTAAAGAAGGGCCTGTAGTGCAGGTGCGTTCTACTGGCGAACCTAAAAAAGTACTAAAAGACAAAGATAAATCTATTGCTTGGGATGGTCCCTTAGTGATTTTAGTGAATGAGTTATCGGCTTCAGCCTCTGAAATTATGGCAGCTGCAATGCAAGATTATAAGCGTGCTATTGTAATAGGTAGTAAGCAGACTTATGGTAAAGGTACAGTTCAAAATGTATACCCTTTGAACAGTATGGTGCGAAATAATACTAGTGGCGATTTAGGTGCGTTGGCCTTTACAACCCAAAAATATTATAGAATAAACGGTGGTTCAGTACAGTTAGAAGGTGTAAAGAGCGATGTGCAAGTGCCTGGACGTTTTAGTTTTATTGAAGTAGGCGAGAAAGAAAAAGAAAATCCGTTGCCTTATGACGTAATTCAACCAGCTGAATATCAAACTTGGGAAAATTATTTTGATTACGATAAAGCTATAAGTAACAGTAAAGTACGTATGAGTAATAACGAGCAATTAAAACTTATAGAAGAAAATGCTAGATGGGTAAAAAATCAAATTGATGAAACAGAGTTTTCTTTAAACTACGACACTTATAAATCAGAATTAGCAAAGAATGAAGAAGAAGCTAAACATTTTGATGCGATTTCTAATTACAAAACAAATTTAACATTTAAGCCTACAGCTTTTGAAAAACAATTGTTTGAAAGTGATACTACCAATTTACAAGAAAAGCGCGAGCGTTGGTATACTAATTTGAGTAAGGATGTGTATGTTGAAGAAGCTGTAAACGTATTAGAAGATTTAAAAATGGCTTACAGTATTAAAAAAGTAGCTAAGGTAAACGACTAAAGAGTAATGGGTAGTACACCAAACTCACTAAAACAACTGGCGCTCCAAAAGTTTAAGAAAAACTTTTGGGGCGTTTTCAGTTTCTACTTTATCATTTTTGTGGGGTTAATTTCTGTTTTTGCTTACGTGTTTGCGCCTGATAATTCCCAATATGCTAACCAAATGCATTTGTCTATTCACTCTAAAGCACCAGGTTTTGAAGTTACAATGCTTACGTTGCCATCAAAAATAAAAAATGAGCAGTCTGTATTTAGTAAACTATTTTTTGGTGTTAAAAATACTGATACCGAAGTGCCTATTTCTAATTATAACGTAGAAGCAAACACCTTGCACTATACCGAGTATACTGCTGATGGATTAAAAGGTGTTGAAAAAGCGATACCGTTATCTAGTTTCCCCAATGCTAATATTGAAGCACATATCAAACAAAAAAGCTTTGTGTTTGGTACAGATAAATATGGTCGTGATTTATTAAGTCGTGTGTTAGTTGGTGCAAGAATTTCATTTTTCATAGGCTTTGTAGCGGTGTTTATTTCGTTATGTATAGGAGTATTAATGGGCAGTTTAGCTGGGTATTTTGGCGGAAAAGTAGATGCTGTTATTATGTGGATTATAAACGTAACGTGGTCTATACCTACATTACTTTTAGTGATTGCAATAACATTGGCTTTGGGTAAAGGGTTTTGGCAGGTGTTTATAGCTGTGGGCTTAACCATGTGGGTTGAGGTGGCACGCGTGGTGCGTGGGCAAATTATTAGCACCAAACAAATGCAATATGTTACAGCAGCAAAAGCCTTGGGTTATACCGATTATAGAATTATCACCAAACACATTCTTCCTAATATTATGGCACCAGTTATTGTTATTTCTGCAGCAAATTTTGCAGCTGCTATTCTAATAGAAAGCGGATTAAGTTTTTTAGGTATTGGTGCGCAACCGCCAATGGCAAGTTGGGGTGCTATGATAAAAGACCATTACAATTACATTATTTTAGGAAAACCTTACTTAGCGATGATACCAGGACTTTGTATTATGAGTTTAGTAATGGCATTTATGCTTATTGGAAATGCTCTAAGAGATGCTTTGGATGTTAAGGGGTAGTGATTGTTAGAACTTTACTTCAAATTTTCATTTAAGCTTTGGATGTATCCTAAAACTTCATCTTTACCAAGGCTTTTAGAGGATGAGGTAATAAAATAATTTGGCATGTCTTCCCAAAACTCCAGCATTACGGTTTTGTAGTCATTAACATGGTTTTCTATAGCCTTAGGTTTTAGTTTGTCAGCTTTTGTGAAGATAATAGAAAATGGAATATTATTTTCTCCAAGCCAAGTCATAAAATCTAAATCTATAGGTTGTGGTTTATGTCTAATATCTACCAAAACAAAAGCAGTTACCAACTGCTCCCGATGGCTAAAATATTGGGTAATAAATTTTTGAAATGTTTTTTTAGCAGTTTTAGAAACCCGAGCGTAACCATAACCTGGTAAATCTACCAAATGCCAATTTTTATTAATTAAAAAATGATTTATTAATTGGGTTTTACCTGGTTTTCCTGAGGTTTTAGCTAAACTTTTGCGAGAGGTTAGCATATTGATTAACGATGATTTACCCACGTTACTCCTGCCAATAAAAGCATATTCTGGCAAACTGCTTTTAGGGCATTTTTCAACGTTAGAGTTGCTTACAACAAATTCAGCATATTTAATAGTCATCGTTTTGTTATTCCCACGAGTGCAGGAACCGGTTATTTAGAATTATTAATTTATTAAGGAATTTATAGCTTACGTTTAGTTAGCCAAGTGTCTAAAATTTCATTAAACGTTTCAGGGTGTTCCATCATTGCAGCATGTCCACATTTGTCAATCCAATACAAGTCAGAGTCTGGTAATAACTCATGGAATTCTTCTGCAACTTCAGGAGGAGTAACACTATCGTTTTTGCCCCAAATAACACAAGTTGGTGTATCCATTTTTGGCAAATCTTTAGCCATATTGTGTCTAATGGCACTTTTGGCGATAGCTAGTGTTTTTACAAGTTTATTACGGTCGTTTACAGTGGCGTATACCTCATCTACAATTTCTTTTGTGGCAACCTCAGGATCGTAAAATACATCTTGTGCTTTCTTCTTTATAACTTCATAATCGCTACGTTTGGTGTAGCCGCTTCCCATGGCGCTTTCGTAAAGCCCAGAGCTACCAGTAATTATAAGACCTTTAACTTTTTTAGGATACAATTTTGTGTGGTACAACCCAATGTGGCCACCCAGTGAATTACCAAGTAAAATAACGTTTTCAAACCCTTTAAATTCTATAAAATCATGGAGGTATTTTGCAAAACTTTTTACATTAGTTTTTATAAGCGACATGCTATAAATAGGTAATTCTGGTATTACAACTTTGTAGCCTTTGGCGCTAAAATGATGCTTAACGGCATCAAAATTACTTAAGCCGCCCATTAGGCCGTGTAGCACTATTATAGGTGTGCCTTCTCCAACCTCAATATAACTGTAGTTCTTTTCTTTTCTTAACCTGTCCCCCATTAATCTGTGTTCATTCGTTTCGAATAAAAACAAATATAGTTAAATCATTGATATTTCAAGAGTTTAATTTTTCTCTAAGAATTGTGGACGAAAAACAGGGTTGTTAACATCAATTTAAAACAAGATAATTTAATGGTTAATATGCTGGTTTTTAGGTTTAAAAATTATTTATCTGTGGTGTAAATCGGATGAAAATCATAACGATTTAAAAAATTATCAACAAAAGTGGTATAAAGTGGTAAATGGTGGTAAATTTTGATATATTTGAAACTTAAACACCAAAAATTGAATCTGTTACAGTGCATTCATTAATAGGAACATACAATTGTAAAGTTGATGCTAAAGGGCGTATGATGATCCCTTCTGGTATGAAAAAGCAGTTGTTGCCTATTTTGGACGATGGTTTTGTGTTGCGGAGATCGGTTTTTCAACCTTGTTTAGAATTGTATCCAATGGCCGAATGGCAGTTGCTAATGCAAAAAATGAACAAGCTGAATAGGTTTAAGAAAAAGAATAATGATTTTATTAGGCGATTTAGTGCTGGTGCAAGAATTATTGAGGTAGATGGTAATGGCAGGTTGTTGATACCAAAGGATTTAACAGTTTTTGCTAGTATTTCTAAAGATATCGTAATCTCGCCTTCGATAAATATTATTGAAATATGGGATAAGACACTGTATGAGCAATCTATAGACGATGCGGCTCTTGATTTTGCAGATTTAGCTGAAGAAGTAATGGGGCAAGACGATGACGATGCAATATCATAATCCAGTTTTATTGAAAGAAACCGTTGATGGTTTAGCGATTAAACCTGATGGGGTTTATGTAGATGTAACTTTTGGTGGTGGTGGCCATAGTAAAGAGATTTTAAGTAGGCTAGGTGATGCGGGTAGACTTTATGCTTTTGATCAGGATCAAGATGCCTTGGCTAACGCTATTGATGACGAGCGATTTACTCTGATAAATGAAAATTTTAGGTATGTAAAGCGTTTTTTAAGATTTCATGGGGTGAAGGCTGTTGATGGTATTTTGGCAGATTTTGGTGTGTCGTCGCATCAATTTGATGTTGCAGCGCGTGGTTTTTCTACACGATTTGAAGCGAAGCTAGATATGCGCATGAATCAGCAAAACAAATTGTCTGCTTACCACGTGGTTAATGAGTATGAGGAGGAGCGGTTAAGGCAAGTATTTTCTCAATATGGTGAGTTAAGGCCTGCGCCTGCCATGGCAAGATTAATTGTAGAGTACAGGCAAAGTGAGCCTATTGTAACAAGTGAGCAGTTAAAACAGGTATTACGAAAGTTTTTGCCGCCACGACATGAAAATAAGGTTTTGGCGCAAATATATCAAGCGATACGTATTGAGGTGAATCAAGAAATTGAGGCGTTAAAGGATTTTTTATTACAAACGCCAGAGCTTTTAAAAGTTAGCGGGCGTTTAAGTTTTATATCGTACCACTCTTTAGAGGATAGATTGGTAAAGCGTTTTATAAGAAACGGCTTGTTTGAAGGTGAACCAGAGCGTGATGTGTTTGGAAATTTTGAAGTGCCGTTAAAAAAAGTAAATGGTTTGATTGTGCCTTCTAAGGCTGAAATACAACTAAACAATAGGGCGCGAAGTGCGAAACTGAGGATAGCCGAAAAGCCGAAATAGAACACTGTTTTTGGCTGGTAGGCACGCGTTAGGGATTGAACGGCATGTTTGAAATCCCCGACGTAGGAGGGATTGAGTAGTGAAAGCCCGACCCCATTTGCCCGAAGCTTGCTGAAGGGCGGGGTAACGCCCAAAACATTGAATAAAACTAACAGAATTTGCAATTTATAAGATGAAGAAAAACATCTACAACATTTTAAAAGGAACGTTTTTAGTAAGCGACGATTCGTTTAAAAACTGGCGCATTATTCTGTTTATTTCTGGGCTTGCTATTGTTATGATTGCGAGTTCGCATAGTGCTGATGAGAAGGTGTATGAGATTGCGCGCTTGGAAAATGAGGTGAAAGAAATGCGATCTGCATTTGTAGATGGGCGCTCTAGATTGATGAAATTAAAAATGGAGTCTGCAGTGGTTGCAAAAATGAAGGATAAAGGGTTGGCGCCTTCTGTAATTCCCCCAAAAAAGATAAAAGTAAAATCACAAAACTAAACTAAAGCATTGGCTGTTAGCGAAAAAAACATATTAAACCGATTGTATTTTATTGCAGGCTGCATGTTTGTTTTTGGTATTGCTGTAATGGTAAAACTAAGAAACATACAATATGACCAAGGTGCTGCGTATCGTGCAAAGGCTAGTGAGCGTATTGTTAAGGATTTTGTAATTCCCGCAAACCGTGGTAATGTGTACTCGGTTAATGGTAATTTATTAGCGACTTCTATTCCTAAATACGATATTAGGTTTGATGCGTTAACGCCAAAAACATCGGTTTTTGAGGCTAATTTAAAGCCGCTTTGCGACTCTTTGGCGAAGTTTCCTGGTAAAAAAACATCGGCACAATACCAACGGTTGTTTCGTAAGGCTAGAGCGAATAAAAACAGGTATTTGTTAGTAGCTAGAAATTTAGGGTATTCTGAATATATGCGCATGCGTAAGTTTCCTATGTTGAAGATGAGTCCGTTTAAAGGCGGATTAATTGTTGAGCAAAAAACCAAACGCGAGCACCCAATGGGTGGCATTGCACAACGTACTATTGGTTACGAGCGTATTGATGATAATGGGCATGTAACACGACCAGGTATTGATGGTGCTTTTGGTTTAAAATATTTGCGCGGTACTAACGGTAAGCATGCAAAACAGCAAATTGGAAAAAACCAGTGGAAACCTATTAATGATGCTAATAAAATTGAACCTAAAGATGGCTTAGATGTTTATACGACTATAGATGTGAATATACAAGATATTGCGCATCATGCTTTGTTAAGGCAGTTGGAATTTTATGAGGCAGAACATGGATGTGTGGTTGTGATGGAGGTGGAAACTGGAGAAATTCGTGCCATTTCTAACCTTGGTAGAACAAAAAAAGGAACGTATTACGAACGCCTTAATTATGCGGTAGGTGAGTCTCACGAACCTGGGTCTACTTTTAAGGTTATGGCACTTATGGCGGCTCTAGAAGATAAGGTTATAGATACTGCCACTGTGATAGATACCAAATTGGGTACTAAGCGTTTTTATGGCAGAACGATAAGTGATTCTCGAGGTCATGGAAAAATATCTGCAGCGCGTGCATTAGAGGTGTCTTCTAATATTGGGTTGGCTACAATTATTGATGAGCATTATTCTAGCAACCCCAAAAAGTTTATTAAGCGTATAAAAAATTGGGGACTGCATGATACTTTAGATATTCCTATTATTGGCGAGGGTAAGCCTATTGTACCAGAGCCTGGTGATAATATATGGAGTAAAAACGCATTGCCCTCAATGGCTTATGGGTATAATTTGCAACTTACACCTTTACACACCTTAACATTTTATAATGCTATTGCCAATAATGGGCAAATGGTAAAACCACGATTTATTAAAGCGGTAAAGGCGTTTGATAAAGAGGTTGAGGTATTTGATAAACAGGTGTTGCATAAGCAGATTTGTTCTGAGCAAACGCTAAAAGAAATTCAAGAAATATTAAAGAATGTTGTAGTAAGAGGTACAGGTAGAAAAATGTACTCTAAAAACTTTTCTATGGCTGGTAAAACTGGGACTGCAAGAACAGATTATCAGGATTATGAAGCGTGGTTAAAAGATAGAAAATATGTGTCTTCGTTTGCAGGGTATTTTCCAACAGAAACCCCTAAATATTCCTGTATTGTCGTTATTCACAAACCTAGTACAGAAGTTGGGTATTACGGTGCAGATGTAACTGGTCCAGTGTTTAAAAGTATAGCGCAAAAAATATTTACTGATACGCCTTTAGTAGACGAAGTAGAGTCTTTAGAGGTGAAGCACGCTGCGGTTGAAACACAATTTGAGGCGTATTACAATACAGCGCAAACCTATAAAACCATTATGCCTAATGTCGTGGGTTTGCCTGCAATGGATGCTGTGGCATTATTAGAGAACATGGGGTTGAAAGTAAATTTTAAAGGTGCAGGAATTGTGAAAAAGCAATCTGTTGCCGAGGGAAAGAAAATTAAAAAGAATCAAAATATTGTTTTAGAAATATCGTGAGTTTACTAAAAGACATATTGTATAAAGTAACTATCAATGCTGTGGTTGGCAGTACAAATATTGCGGTACATACTATTGATTTTGATTCTAGAAATATAGTAGAAAATGATGTTTTTGTAGCTGTAAGAGGTACGATTACTGATGGGCACAACTATATAGATACCGCCATAAAACAAGGTGCTAAAGCTGTAATATGTGAAACACTGCCTACTAATTTAAATGCTGGTGTAACTTATATTGAAGTTGATAATACAAACAAAGCACTGGCAATAATGGCTTCAAATTATTACGATGACCCATCGGATAATTTAAAGCTTGTTGGTGTTACAGGAACTAACGGAAAAACTACGGTAACCACGTTGTTATATCAGCTGTTTAAAAATGCAGGCTATAAAGTTGGGTTGTTGTCTACAGTTAAAATTTTGGTGGATGATGTGGCATATAAAGCAACACATACAACGCCCGATTCATTAACTATAAATAAATATTTAAAGCAGATGAATGAAGCAGGTGTAGAATTCTGCTTTATGGAAGTGAGTTCTCATGGCATACACCAAAGTAGAACTGAAGGTTTACGATTTGAAGGTGGTGTGTTTACTAATTTATCTCATGACCACTTGGATTATCATAACACATTTGCGGAATACCGAGATGTAAAGAAGTCCTTTTTTGACGGTTTAGGTAAGCATGCATTTGCTATAACTAATACAGACGATAAAAACGGTATGGTGATGTTGCAAAATACAGCAGCAAAAAAATACACCTATGCATTAAAAGGCTACGCGGATTATAAGGCTCAGATTTTAGAAAATGAGTTTAGTGGGTTGTTATTGTCTATTGATGGTAGTGAGGTTTGGACTAGACTTATTGGGAATTTTAACGCTTACAATGTGTTGGCAATCTACGCCACGGCAGAAATGTTGGGGCTTGAAAAGGTAGAGATTTTACGTTTGGTGAGTGAATTACAAAGTGTGAGTGGGAGATTTCAATATTTAGTATCTGATGAAAAGATTACCGCCATTGTAGATTATGCGCATACGCCCGATGCTTTAAAGAATGTGTTAGAAACCATAAATAGTATTCGCACTAAAAACGAATCATTAATTACTGTAGTGGGTTGCGGTGGTGATAGAGACAAAACCAAGCGACCTAAAATGGCGCACATTGCTTCAGAATTGAGTACTAAAGTGATTTTTACTAGCGACAATCCAAGAAGCGAAGTGCCTCAGACGATTATAGAGGATATGGAAAAAGGTGTGGAGCCGCAAAACTTTAAAAAAACATTATCCATTTTGGATAGAAAACAGGCAATTAAAACGGCATGTCAGTTAGCTGAGGCTAAGGACATTATTTTGATTGCTGGTAAAGGGCACGAAACTTATCAAGAAATAAAAGGCGAACGTCTTGATTTTGATGATTTTAAAACCGTAAAAGAATTATTAAAACAGTTACAAAAATAAAGGCATTCATTCACTGCGCTTGTTGAAGTGAAAGAATCTCAAATTATAACAGATGTTATACTACTTATTTGATTATTTAGAAAAACAGTTTCAGTTACCTGGAGCAACACTTTTTGGTTTTTTAACCTTTAGGAGTGCTTTGGCTATGATACTGTCTTTGCTAATTTCAACCATTTATGGGAAACGTATCATTCGGTTTTTACAAAAAAAGCAAATGGGAGAAACCATTAGAGATCTAGGTTTAGCGGGGCAAGCTGAAAAAGCAGGTACGCCAACAATGGGTGGTGTCATCATTATTTTGGCAACGTTAATTCCTGTTTTTCTTTTAGCAAAGTTAGAAAATGTCTACATCATTTTACTTATAGTTACTACCGTTTGGATGGGAGTTATTGGATTTTTAGACGATTACATTAAAAAATTTAAAAACGATAAAGAAGGTTTAAAAGGGCGTTTTAAGGTTATGGGGCAAGTTGGTTTAGGCCTAATTGTGGGTTTAGCCTTGTATTTTAATGATAACGTTACAATTAAAGAAAAACTACCTGAAGCGCAACAGCAAGTGTTGTTGGTAAAAAATCCAAATGTGCCAATAACACAATTGTTTGGTGATGAGCAAAAATCTACTAAAACAACAATTCCTTTTGTAAAAAATAATGAGTTTGATTATGCAGATTTAATTACATGGATAAGTCCAGGGCTTAGTAAATATGCTTGGGTAATTTTTGTGCTCGTTGCAATTTTTATAATAACAGCTGTGTCAAACGGCGCAAATCTAACAGATGGTATTGATGGGTTGGCGGCAGGAACGTCTGCTATAATAGTATTGACCTTAGGGATTTTTGCCTGGGTATCTGGTAATATAGTTTTTTCAGAGTACCTCAATATCATGTATATCCCTAGCGTAGAAGAAATTACAATTTATATAGCGGCCTTTGTTGGTGCTTTAATTGGGTTTTTATGGTACAATACCTATCCAGCGCAAGTGTTTATGGGAGATACAGGGAGTTTAACCATTGGTGGTATAATAGCAGTAATTGCTATTGCTGTTAGAAAAGAATGGCTTATTCCTGTATTATGTGGCATTTTTCTAGCTGAAAATTTATCAGTGGTGATGCAGGTAAGTTGGTTTAAGTACACAAAAAAGAAATATGGTGAAGGGCGACGCATTTTTAAAATGTCGCCATTACACCATCATTATCAAAAATTAGGATATCACGAAAGTAAAATTGTAACACGATTTTGGATTGTGGGTATTTTACTCGCCATCATTTCTATCGTGACATTGAAGATAAGGTAAAGTTGTATGACATTCCTGCGAAAGCAGGAATCCATAACAGGCGCTATTAAAAAGTATATTTCTGCCTACGCAGGTATTACAGGAGGAAGGAAATGATAATAAAAGATGTTAAACAGCCAAGTGAGAAGTCTTTCCCTTTTGGGGAAGGGTTTAGCAAGGGGCTTTTAGTCATCTTAGGTGGAGGAGAAAGCGGTGTAGGTACCGCGCTTTTAGGAAAAGCCAAAGGGTGTGAGGTTTTTGTTTCTGATAAAGGAAAAATAAAAGCACCGTACAAAAAAGTTCTTATACATAATGAGATTGAATGGGAGGAAGAGCAGCACACTGAAGCTAAAATTTTAAAGGCTGATGTGGTGATGAAAAGTCCAGGAATTCCAGGTACTGTACCTTTAATAAAAGCTATAATGGCGCAAGGCATACCTGTAGTTTCAGAGATTGAGTTTGCATCGAAATATACCAACGCAACACTTGTAGGAATTACTGGGAGTAATGGAAAAACCACTACAGCATCATTAACACATCATTTGTTGAAAGATGAATTGTCTGTAGGTTTAGCTGGCAATATTGGAGATAGTTTTGCGAAACAACTGTTAGAAAAGGATTATGAAAATTACGTGCTGGAAATCAGTAGTTTTCAATTAGATGATGTGATAGATTTTAAACCAAAAATAGCTGTAATCACCAACATTACACCCGATCATTTGGATAGGTATGATTATAAATTCGAAAATTATGTAAAGTCAAAGTTTAGAATTGCGATGAATCAAACCTCTGATGATTATTTAATTTATGATGCTGATGATGACGTGATAGTGCAGCATTTAAAAACAAATCCAGTTCAATCTACATTACTGCCTTTTTCACTTGTAAAAAAGATTGAAAATGGTGCCTATTTTGAAAATAACGCGATAATAATAACGATAGATAACAATAAAATAATTATGCCAACAACTAACTTAACCCTCGAAGGTAAACATAATGTAAAAAATGCAATGGCTGCTACAACGGTAGCGCATTTGCTTAAAATTAGAAAGCAAACCATACGTGAAAGTTTGGAGAATTTTCAAGGTGTAGAGCATCGTTTAGAGCAGGTACTTAAAATTAATAAAGTGCAGTACATAAACGATTCTAAAGCTACTAATGTGAATGCTACATATTTTGCTTTAGAAAGTATGGATGCTCCAACGGTGTGGATTGTTGGAGGTGTAGATAAGGGTAATGATTATCGTGAGTTATTTCCATTTATAAACGAGAAGGTAAAGGCTATTATTTGTTTGGGGGTTGACAATAAAAAGCTAATGGAAACTTTTGGTAGTATGGTAGACGTTATTATAGAAACACAATTTATGAGTGAGGCTGTTAAAATAGCTTATAAAGTCGCTAATGCTGGAGATAATGTGCTGCTATCACCTGCGTGTGCAAGTTTTGATTTGTTTGAAAACTACGAAGATAGAGGGCGTAAATTTAAAGATGCAGTTAGGAATTTATAATGCTATGCATACGCTTTCTAAAGTGAAGATATTGATTAAGTATAATTAAAATAACAAATTCTTCTTTTAGAGATATTAAAGAGTCAATTAAAAAGTAATAAACAGAAAATAAAAATGCCTGATCAGGCAGATGGAATGCAGCAAATAATTAAAAACATAAAAGGCGATCGGTTAATTTGGGCAATAGTAGCATTATTGGCTATTTTATCGTTTTTACCAGTGTATAGTGCTGCAAGTAATTTGGCGTACAAAGGTAGTGGTAGTAATACTTTTACTTTTTTTATAAAACATTTTGTGCACCTATTGCTAGGGTTTTCTATAATGTATGGCGTACATAAAATTCCGTATCGTTATTTTAGAGGGTTATCGTTGGTAATGATTCCTGTTGTTTTGGTATTGCTTACTATTACCATTTTACAAGGTACAACTGTTGAGGGTGCAAGTGCAAGCAGATGGATAAAATTTGGAGGAATGTCATTTCAAACATCAACACTCGCTTCTGTAGTTTTAATGGTATACGTGGCTCGCTATTTATCTAAAATGAAAGATAAGGCAATAAGCTTTAAGTCTTCTATTTTACCTCTATGGATGCCCGTATTTTTAGTGTTAGCATTAATTCTACCGTCTAACTTTTCCACAACAGCTATTATGTTTACAATGGTGCTGGTACTTGTGTTTTTGGGAGGTTATCCAATAAAATATTTGGCTGTTATTTTAGGTTCTGGGTTAATTGTACTAACGTTTTTTGTATTGATTGCAAAAATGACTGATGGCCCTTTAAAGATAAAGGTAAACACTTGGGAAAACAGAATTAAAAATTACTGGAATGGCGAAGATACAGAGGCAGATTATCAAATTGAAAAAGCAAAAATAGCGATAGCTTCAGGCAGAATTAAAGGTGTAGGGCCAGGTAAAAGTGTACAAAAGAATTTTTTACCGCAATCCTCATCCGATTTTATTTTTGCCATCATCATCGAAGAATACGGCTTAATTGGTGGCTTTTTTATAATGCTATTATACTTGTGGCTCTTGTTTAGAGTGGTTATAGTAGCCCAAAAAGCTGATACTATATTCGGCAAATTAGTAGTGCTAGGAGTTGGTTTGCCTATAATTTTTCAAGCATTAATAAATATGGCTGTAGCTGTAGAGTTGTTTCCTGTTACAGGACAAACGTTGCCTTTAATTAGTAGTGGAGGTACATCAATATGGATGACGTGTCTTGCCATAGGTATCATTTTAAGTGTTAGTGCAAGACGTGAAGAAATAAAAAAGCAAGAGGTTAATGAAGATAACCCGTTAGAAATATTATCAGAAGCAATATGATTGTAATAGATAGTAGCAAAAGCTTATTGGGTTGCTTTTTCAAATAATAAGTAAGTAGTGTTAATAAATAAATCGCTTAAAAAGTTGATAAATAATTATCAATTCTAAACATAAAAATTGTAGGGTAGGTTTTGAATAGTAAAGCAAATGCATATAAAATTATTTTATCAGGAGGTGGTACAGGTGGTCATATTTATCCTGCCATTGCTATTGCTAACGAATTAAAAAGTAGGTATCCAGCATCAGAGTTTTTATTTGTTGGTGCAAAGGATAGAATGGAGATGGAAAAAGTGCCACAAGCAGGATATGAGATTAAAGGGCTTTGGATTTCTGGTATTCAGAGACGGTTAACATTAAAAAATCTAATGTTTCCGTTTAAGGTTATTAGTAGTTTATGGAAATCGCGCAATATTATAACATCTTTTAAGCCAGATGTTGCCATTGGTACAGGCGGGTTTGCTAGTGGACCTTTGTTGCAAATGGCAGCGTTACATAAAATACCAACCTTAATACAGGAGCAAAATTCCTATCCGGGTATAACCAATAAAATACTATCAAAAAAAGCACATAAAATTTGTGTGGCGTATAGTGGTTTAGAACGTTTTTTTCCGAAGGAAAAAATAAAGATTACGGGAAATCCAGTAAGGTTAGATTTATTGAGTGTAGATGGTAAGGCTGTTGAGGCAAAAAAGCATTTTAATTTAAACCATGGTAAATACACGTTGCTAGTTTTAGGTGGTAGTTTAGGGTCTAGACGTATCAATCAATTAATAGAAAAAGAGCTTGATTTTTTCGATACTCAAAATATAAATATCATTTGGCAATGTGGTAAGCTGTATTACCAGCAATATAAGCTTTACGGAAATTCAAAAAACGTACAGGTTTATGAGTTTATAAATCAAATGGATATGGCCTATGCGGCAGCAGATATTATTATTTCTAGAGCTGGCGCAAGTTCAGTGTCAGAATTGTGTATCGTTGGTAAACCAGTAATTTTTATACCCTCTCCAAATGTTGCTGAAGATCATCAAACTAAAAATGCCATGGCTATTGTTAATCAAGATGCGGCATTATTAATTAAAGAAGAGGAATTGGATGCAGATTTTGAAAACAAATTTTCAAGGCTTAAATCTGATGCAGATAGACAATTACAATTAGTGAGAAATATAAAAAAATTGGCTTTAGTTAATGCAACTAATGCTATTGTTGATGAGGTTGAAAAACTATTAGATAAATGAATTTAAGTACTGTAAATAACGTATTTTTTATTGGTATCGGTGGCATTGGTATGAGTGCGTTGGCGCGGTATTTTAAATCTGTTGGTAAGGCGGTTTCGGGTTATGATAAAACACCATCTGAAATTACAAGTACTCTCGAAGATTTAGGAATAGTAATTCATTTTAAAGATGATGTTCAGTTTGTAGAAAAAATCTACAATAATACTAATGAAACTTTGGTGGTATATACGCCTGCAATACCAAAAACACATTCACAACTAAACTATTTTATGTCTCACGGCTTTAATGTCATGAAGCGGTCGCAAGTTTTAGGATTAATTACTGAAAACACGTTTTGTTTAGCCGTAGCTGGTACTCATGGAAAAACTACAACAACTAGTATTTTAGGTCATTTATTGTATCAAAGTAATGTTAAGCTAACGGCCTTTTTAGGAGGCATTAGCGAGAATTATAACTCTAATTTAATATTGAATGGTGATGAGATTTCAGTTGTAGAGGCAGATGAATTCGACAGGTCGTTTTTAACCCTATCGCCAAATTTAGCTTGTATTACATCTATGGATGCTGATCACTTAGATATTTATGGGGATGCTTCAGAATTAAAAAAGTCATTTGAGGATTTTTCTAAACGTATAAAACCCAACGGCACTTTATTTGTTAAAAACGGTTTGCCCTTAAAGGGGGTTACTTATGGTATTGAAGACGATGCAGACTACACAATTCAAAATATAAAAATTGAGAATGGTGTTTATGTTTTTGATATAAAGACGCCAAAAACAGTGATACCTAATTTAAATTTTAACCTTCCTGGAAGGCACAATTTATCTAATGCATTAATAGCTATGGCAATGGCGATGGAATATGGTGTGTCTCCCCAAAAACTCGCTAGTGCATTAGCATCTTATAAAGGCGTAAAACGCAGATTTACCTATCAAATTAAAACAGATAATTTGGTGTTTATAGATGATTATGCGCACCATCCAGAAGAAATTAAAGCCGTACATGGCGCGGTGCGCGAAATGTATCCTGATAAAAAGGTGTTAGCAGTGTTTCAGCCCCATTTGTTTACAAGAACTCGTGATTTTATTGATGAGTTTGCAGAAAGCTTATCGCAGTTTGATGAAGTGTTGTTACTAGATATTTATCCTGCTAGAGAATTGCCTATTGCGGGTGTTACATCAAGTTGGCTTTTAGATAAAATAAATAATGACTGTAAACAATTAGTCTCAAAACAAGATTTAATTTCTAAAATACATAAAAGTACAGCCCAAGTTATTTTAACCCTAGGTGCTGGTGATATTGGAGAAGAAGTTCAACATATTAAAAAACAATTGAGCGTTGCGAGTTAATTGGAGTTATATAAAAATAGGTGTGCTGCTGCTTGTGGTAGTTAGTTTGTATGCCTTTGCATCTATAAAAAATGATGTGAGGCGCTTAACCGAACCCAATATTTTATTTGTAGATGAAAGCGCACCTTACATCACCCATGAAACTGTTAGTAAATTGTTAATACAAAATCAAGAGCGGGTTAAAAATGAGGCTAAAGAAACTTTAGATTTGAATGCATTAGAATATGCCCTGAATTCTAATCCTATGATAAAATCGGCTGAAGTATATGTTGCTGTAAATGGTACTCTTAGCGCTGAAATTAAACAAAAAAGACCTATTGCAAGAGTAAGTACTAATGCATCATATTATATAGATGATGAAGGTAAATATATGCCTTTATCATCAAATTATACAGCTCGAGTACCACTAGTTACAGGTTATGTAGAGAAAAACAATTTGCAACATGTGTTTAAGATTGCACAATGTATTGAAACAGATGCTTTTTTAAAACAACACGTAGTTGAAATTAACCAAAACGTAAATGGCATATTGGGCTTAAAATTAAGACAATGCAATTTTATAGTACATCTTGGAAGTTTAGAGTTTTTAGATAAAAAGATAAATAATTTAAAAGCGTTTTACAAAAAGAGTTTAAAAGAAAAAACGTTACATAAATATAGCAAAGTGAATTTGCAATTTGATAATCAAGTAGTGTGTACCAAAACGTAAAACATGGAACATAATTTATCAGTAGGTTTAGATATTGGAACCACCAAAATAGTGGCAATGATTGGTCGTAAAAACGAATACGGCAAATTAGAAATTTTAGGTATTGGTAAATCTAAAAGTCTAGGGGTGCACCGTGGTGTTGTTAATAATATTACGCAAACTATTCAATCTATTCAACAAGCTATTCAAGAAGCAGAAGCCACTGCAGAGTTAAAAATAGAAGACGTTACAGTAGGTATTGCTGGTCAACACATTAGGAGCTTGCAACATAGCGATTATATTACCAGACCAAATTCTGAAACAGTAATTGATGAAGACGATATTGATAGGTTAATAAACCAAGTGCATAAATTGGTAATGCTTCCAGGTGAAGAAATTATACACGTATTGCCGCAAGAATTTAAGGTTGATGGGCAAGCTGAAATTAAGGAACCAATAGGCATGTACGGTGGTAGGTTAGAAGCTAATTTTCATGTGGTTGTTGGGCAAGTGTCTTCAATTAGAAACATTGGCCGATGCGTAAAAAGTTCAGGACTAAGTTTAGAAGGTATCACGCTAGAGCCATTAGCATCGGCAAATGCGGTGCTGAGTCAAGAAGAAAAAGAAGCTGGTGTAGCACTTATAGATATTGGAGGTGGTACAACCGATTTGGCTATTTTTAGAGATGGCATCATTCGTCATACAGCAGTCATTCCTTTTGGAGGAAATGTAATTACAGAAGATATAAAGGAAGGATGCTCTATTATCGAGAAACAGGCAGAACTTCTAAAAATAAAATTTGGATCTGCGTGGCCAGGTGAAAATAAGGACAACGAGATTGTTTCAATTCCTGGTTTACGAGGACGTGAACCTAAAGAAATCACCCTAAAAAACCTTTCTAGAATTATACACGCACGCGTGGTTGAAATTGTAGAGCAAGTGTTTGCAGAGATTAAAAATTACGGGCACGAAGAGCAAAAGAAAAAATTAATTGCAGGTATTGTTTTAACAGGTGGTGGTAGCCAGTTAAAGCATTTAAAGCAGTTGGTAGAATATATTACAGGTATGGATACCAGAATAGGCTATCCTAACGAGCATTTAGCTGGTGATAGTGATGCAGATGTAACAAGCCCATTATACGCCACAGCAGTTGGTTTGGTACTTGACGGACTTAAACGTAAAGAGCGTATAAAAGTAGAAGCACAAGAGCAGGAGATTTATGAAGAGCAAATTAAAGACGAAACTGTTGATGATACTGATATTGAAAGACCAGTAAAAGAACGCAGGTCGTTTTTAGATAAATTAACCGAACGCGTTAAAGATTTTTTAGATAACGCAGAATAGTGAAGTAATTATCCATTGATCAAAAAATAATATTTAGAACCCCAGAAATTTAGAATTTATGAGCAGCAAAAACGAATTCGAAAGCATTGCATTTGATTTACCAAAAAATCAATCTAATGTCATAAAAGTTATCGGAGTTGGTGGCGGTGGTAGTAATGCCATCAACCACATGTTTCAACAAGGCATAAAGGGTGTAGATTTTTATATTTGTAATACCGATGCGCAGGCATTGCAAAATAGCGGTGTACCAAATAAAATTCAGTTAGGTGTTAACCTTACTGAAGGGTTGGGTGCTGGCGCAAATCCAGATATAGGAGAACAATCTGCAGTAGAAAGTTTTGATGATATTTCTCAAATGCTAGACTGTAATACTAAAATGGTATTTATTACTGCAGGAATGGGCGGTGGTACAGGTACAGGTGCTGCGCCTATAATTGCTAAAATGGCTAAGGATAAAGACATTTTAACTGTTGGAATTGTAACCATGCCATTTCAGTTTGAAGGTAAAATGCGTTTAGAGCAGTCTCAAAAAGGTATTGAAAAATTACGAAATGTTGTAGACTCTCTAATAGTAATAAATAACAACAAACTTCGTGAAGTGTATGGTAATCTTGGGTTTAAAGCAGGATTTTCTAAAGCAGATGAAGTGCTATCTACTGCTGCTCGCGGAATAGCTGAAGTTATTACGCACCACTACACACAAAACATCGATTTACGAGATGCTAAAACCGTATTAAGTAATAGTGGTACCGCTATAATGGGGTCTTCTATCGCTTCTGGTCAAAACAGGGCTCAAGATGCTATTGGTAAGGCTTTAGACTCGCCATTGTTAAATGATAATAAAATTACTGGAGCAAAAAATGTATTGCTGCTTATTGTTTCAGGAGCACAAGAAATTACTATTGATGAAATAGGTGAAATTAATGACCACATTCAAAACGAAGCTGGCCACGGTGCAAATATCATTATGGGTGTTGGTGAGGATGAAACCTTAGAAGAATCAATTTCTGTTACCATTATAGCAACAGGCTTTAACATAGAACAACAAGATGAAATCTCTAACACAGAAACGAAAAAAGTAGTGCATGCTTTAGAAGATGATTCTGAAATTAAAGATAGAGAGCCTGTAATTATTGCGCCAGTAATTGAGTTGGAGAAAAAAGAAGAAACCCCTGTTGTAAGGCATACTTTAGATTTAGATGAAGTTGAAGAAGAAATTACATCAGCTGAAAAAATAGTTGTTGATAAAGTTGCAACCAATAATACGCAAAAAGCTATCGATTTAATTCCTACTTCAGAATTGATAAAAGATATAGACGTTGTTTATGAAGAGGTAAAGGATACGATAGAAGAGGATGATTTTATCATCAAGCCTATAACTACAATGCAAGTTGAAGAAGAGGTTGTAGATCTTGAGGAAGAAGAACAGCAAATTACATTAACTTTTGATTTGCCTTTGTCTACAGATACAGATAATGAAGAAAAAGCGGTAGTAGAAGAAACAGTAACTTATAGCCTTGATGAAGACGCTCTAAACGATATTCAAGTAAATGATCACGTAGAATTGATTACGGTTACCGAAACCAATGAAGAAGGCAGCGATATTCGCTATGCTTTAGATGATTATATTGAAGCAGAATCTTCAATGAATGTGTCGCAACCCGTTGTTGATAAAGTAGTTGAGGAAGTGCAAGAAGAAGTTGTTTTTGAACGAAAAGTGATTGAAGAAGATGTAATTGAAGCACCTCTAGAAGAAGACTTGGAAGATACTGAATTGCCAATATCTGAAATTCTAAAACAACGTACCGCAGAGCGAAGACGTAAAATGAAAGATTTTAACTATAAATTCAATACAGCTAAAATTGATGATATAGAAAAAGTGCCTGCATATAAACGTCAAGGTGTAAATTTAGATGAATCAAAACATTCATCAGAAACAGATATATCTAGAACTAGTGTTGGTTTAGACGATAATGATGATATACAACTTAGAACAAATAATTCTTTTTTACACGATAATGTAGATTAGAAGATACTTCTGTGTTTAACCTCACTTTAGTTATGATCCCGAAAAGTTTCCCTCATTCTTTTCGGGATTTTTTAGTGAAACTCATTTTTAGCAAGCCTTAAAAGTGCAGTCAAAACGCATAATCTATTATGTTTGTTTCTCTAATAAATTCTTAACTTTTTTCTATCTTCGCAACACTTTCAAAAATAAAAATTATGGGTTTACAACAGGATATAATGGCAGCTTTAAAAGATGCTATGAAAGCTAAAGATCAAACAGCTTTAACAGCGTTAAGAGCAGTAAAATCTGCAATTTTATTAGCTAAAACTGAAAGTGGAGCACAAGATGAGCTTACCGAAGACCAAGAGCTTAAAATACTTCAAAAACAAGTAAAGCAACGTAAGGATAGTGCTGCAGTGTACCAAGAACAAGGAAGAGAAGATTTAGCAGCACCTGAATTAGCAGAAGCAGAAATAATTAGTCAGTTTTTACCAGAAGCCTTAAGTGAAGCAGAGATTGAAAAAGTGGTTATAGCCACTATAGATCAAGTTGGAGCATCAGGCATGAAAGATATGGGAAAAGTTATGGGTTTAGTAAGTAAACAATTAGCAGGACAAGCCGATGGTAAAACCATATCTAACATTGTAAAGGCAAAATTGATTTAAAATACTTTCCTTTTTAAATAAGGAAGAAATGGCTGCGTAGTTCAACTGGATAGAATATCAGATTTCGGCTCTGAGGGTTGGGGGTTCGAATCCCTTCGCGGTCACTAAAGCGGATTTTTTATCAAACTGGATAAAATTTCCGCTTTTTTTATTCCCTATATTACTCGTCATTTCTGGGATTAGCGAGAAAAATGAATTTACTCTAGTGGTTCGAACTTGGTCTAATTCGTGATTATAGAAGATTCCGTCAGGAAATAGCATTTGCTGAAAAACTTTTTTATTCTCCAAAGTAGAAGATTCCCATAACGGTAAGACATTGGTAGATGTTTTGGTAACAAAATTGATTACTTTTTTGAGGTTCGAACTGTATCCACTTGTTTTTTCAACTTCTTGTTCAATTTCAAAATATTCTTTTTTGTATTTAGAACTGTATTTATCATAAAGCTGTCTATCTATTTCGCCAATAACAAATCGTTCTTCGATATTCTCTAATTTCTTTTTAAGTGTATTTAGGTTGGTTTTTAAAATCTTTTCATTCTCTGTTTTTGACTTAAAAAACACACCCATTTGTTCTTCTAGTTGAACCTTGATAATTTCTAGTTCTTCTTTTTCAATCTTAAAAGAAGCAAGTGCTTTATTAAACAATTCGTGCATTGCTTTGGCACTACGATTTACTTTACATCCTTTTGTGCGACACTTGTAGTAATATAGATTTTTATTTTTCACTAAATAACCCGTCATTCCTTTTCCACATTTTTCACATTTTGTAAAAATTTTTAAGGGTAGGTTATCGTTGTCTTTATTATGTACAAATCCGTGTATGCGTTTTTCTTTTCTAATATTATGAACTTTTAAAAAAAGTTCTTTAGAAATCATAGCTTCATGATTTCCTTGAATTACTTGGTCTGGAATCATTTTACTTGTGATTAACCCACAATAGAAAGGATTTGAAAATAAATCGTTTAAACGTTTCTCTGATAGGTTAATTCCCATCTTTTTTAAACGTCTTACAATTTCTACGTTTGGTAATTGGCTGTAAGCTTTCCACTCAAAAGCCTTTTTTAGCAGTTTTCCTTCTTCATTAACTACCAACTTACGTTCTGTAGCTTTTCCTTTATTTAAGTCCTCGTACCCTCTAGGAACAGCCCAAACCCAATATCCTTTTAAGAGTAGTTCTTTCATTCCTGTAACGGTTTTATCTCTTCTTAATTCATTATCCATTTGTCCGAAGAGGAAAAATATTTTTTGCTGAAAAGATCCCGACGGAGTGGTTGGGTCAAGTTCTTGTGTGATGGCTAATGTAATTACACCATACTTTTTAAGTAGTTCTTCTGCAATGGATGCTCCATTAATACCTGAACGAGAAAAACGTTCGTATGAATACACGATAATATAATTGATGTTTTTAGAGCGTTTTACAAACTTTAATAATTGATTAAACTCTTTTCTGTCATCTGTTTTTGCAGATTCGTATGTACCTCCAAAATATCCAACAACATTTAAGTTTCGTCTTTGTGCATATAAATCACAATGCTTTTTTTGAGAAGCCAAACTGGTATTATCCTCTTGATCGCTGGAGGAAACCCGAGTATAAATAACGGCATTATTACCTTCTTGAAATTTTTTGGGAGCTTTGGGAGCGAATTGTTTGAAAAGAGTTAAGTTATCCATGGTTTTAAGTGTTGAATATCAATAACAAAGATATAGGTATTGGTAA
>CALDUF010000110.1 GCA_937923515.1 uncultured Flavobacteriaceae bacterium | reverse complement strand
TGAAGTTTGGGAAACTAAAACTGCCGAGAGTTTGGGCTGGAATTTAAGCCAGCTCACATCCCTTCTAGATTTTGTTGAAGAAAATAACTCTAAAAGTTTTATTATTTTATACAATGGCAAAATTGTGGTTGAAACTTACATGAACGGGCACGACGCCTCAAAACCATGGTATTGGGCAAGTGCTGGCAAAACTTTAACAACAGCCATTTCTGGAATTGCACAAGACGAAGGTATTATTAATATTAACAATAAAGTATCTGATTATTTAGGTGAAGGTTGGACTAGTGCACCTATAGAAAAAGAAAATCTAATTACCTGTAAAAACTTACTATCTATGAACTCTGGATTAGATGATGGTTTAGGAGACAATGTTTCAAAAGAAAATTTGCAATATAAAGCAGATGCAGGCACACGTTGGGCGTATCATAATGTCTATAAAAAAATGCAAGATGTTGTTGCTGCAGCAAGTAATACGTCGTGGAATACCTATTTTAATACTAAATTAAAAACTAGAATTGGTATGACAGGTGCTTGGATTAACAGCAACGATTTTAATGTATACTGGAGCAATTCAAGAAGTATGGCACGTTTTGGACTTTTAATGTATGCAAAAGGCAAATGGAACACTACACAAGTTTTACCCGAAAGTTTTTTAAATGAGGCGGTAAACACCTCGCAAAACATAAACCAATCCTATGGCTATTTATGGTGGCTTAATGGTAAAGAGAATTTTCATTTACCAGCAAGTCAGTTAAAATTTGACGGTAAATTAATTCCAAACGCGCCAGATGACACCTTTGCTGCATTAGGGAAAAATGATCAAAAAATTTACATTGTACCCAGTAAAAAGCTAGTTATCATTCGTATGGGCGACGCTGCTAGTGGTATTAATTTTGCACGTTCTGATTTTGATAATGCCTTATGGGATAAAATTAGCGCGGTAATCAATTAATTATAATCTTTTGGTGCTATACGACGCTTAGATGCTTGCTCGTAAACATAAGCCCATTGCAAAAGTTTAGCTTCAAATAGTGGTTTGCTAATAAACGTTAATCCTTTTGGCACGCCTGTACCAGTATACCCCATAGGCACTGTAATTGCAGGATATTCTGCTACAGCTGCAAAACCAGCATGGTAGTTATTTATAGATAAAAACCCATCTAAATTATGCGTTTTAAAAGGTGCATCAAAAAAGCGTTTGCCATTCGTTTTTAAAGTGTTTTTTATCTTTTGAAATTCTGTCGCAGTAGCTTTATCAGCCACAATACCTTCAAAAAGTTTTTGCCCGTACGGCATTGTTAATATCGAATCTTTTAAATTAAATTCAATAACATCTTGAACAGATGAGACAGCAACATCTTTACCTGCATATTTCGACAAATAAGCTGGCAAATCTACTTTCATATCCAAATTCAATAATCGAAGAAAATCAGGTAAATCTACCTCTTCTTCTTCTATCTCAATAACTATAGCGCCTTTTGATTTTAAATCTGAAATAGCTTTAACATACAACGTATCTTCTAAAAGTCTTTTAGGGGCGCCAAAACGTTTGCCTTCAAGCGTAGCGCCGGATAACTTATTAGTAAATACTTGAATAAAATCATCAGTTTTGATTGATTTAGAATCTGTGGCATCAAAGCCATAAATAGCATGCAATACTATCGCATTATCTGTTACGTTTTTTGTCATTGGGCCTGCAGTATCCAAGGTTGAGGAAATAGGTACAATACCACTTCTACTTACCAGCCCAATCGTTGGTTTTAATCCAACCACAGAATTCTGACTAGAAGGCGATAAAATAGAACCCGAAGTTTCGCTACCAATGGCGGCAACACAAAAGTTAGCTGCAACTGCCACACCACTACCTGAACTAGAACCGCCTGTATCTATAACTCTACGTCCGTAAGGATTTAACGTTTGTCCGCCAACAGCACTATAACCACTTGGGCAATCGCCGCAGAAAAAATAGGCCCATTCGCTTAAATTGGCTTTACCTAAAATAATGGCACCCTTTGCTTTTAATTGGCTCACAATATAAGCATCTTCTGTACTATTGTTTTGTAAAACTGCAGCACCCGCAGTTGTAGTTATACCTTTGGTATTAATATTATCTTTTAGCAATATTGGCATTCCAAAAATGGCATGAGAGTTTTTATTAAAGCTATTACTATCAGCTGCTTTGGCTTCTTTAATTACATTAGGATTTAATGCTATTACCGAATTTAAAGACCGTTCATTTTCCCTATCAAATTTTCTAATACGGTACAAATAGAATTTTACTAGATTTTCGTAAGTTAAATTTCCTTCTAAAATATGTCGTTGCAATGTAGGAATATCTTGCTCTAAGATTAACGTTTTTAAATCGTTATAAACATCCTCAGTAAAATCTTCTAAATCTTTTTCAAATGGTTGCCACAACTCACCATTATTGATATACTTAGAATCTAAAACTTTAAACTCTCTAAAATCTTTAGTAGAAATAGCACTTACATCTAAAGCATTATCAGATACTGAAGATTCACTTGATGTATTTTTACAACCGAAAACACATAAAACGGATAACAGAATAATAAAAAATCTCATATTTTACATTTTTTATAAAAGTACTAAATAACTAATTATACAGAATGATATATTGAAACAGAAGTACATACTAAAAGTATAACTTATGTTAAAGATATGGATTAAATTGATTAACTAACGAAGATAAATTTTGCTCAAAAAACAACCTAAAACTACCATAGAAACATCAATAAAAAAAAGATTTTGTTATATGGTGTTTTAAGTAATTCTTAAAACATTAAAAAATGGTGATAATATTAGAGTTACACAAAATAACAAAGCATCAAAATATAGTGTAACCTAAAATTAAGGAGAATGTATTATACTTAGAGTCTGATAAATTTAATCCACGACGCACCAACTCTCTATTAAAAACAGATCTAAGCTCTACACTATAACGATTCTTTATTTTAAAACCCATACCAATAATTGGTGCTCCAGCAGATTTGTTAATTAGTGCTTCTTCAGTGGCATCGCCGATCTCTATTTCTAAATTAAGTTTAAATTCCCTAGCGTATCCGGCATTAATAAATAATTTCGCTTTATCGCTTATGAAAAAGTAATGCCTAAAAGCAAAATTTAAACCTAGGGAGCTGTATGTGAATCGTGCGTTATCAATCTGCTCATCATCTACCTCTGATTCAGATTTATAACTTTGATAAAATGGCTCAACAATAATTGCCCATTTGTTATTATTAAAAGGCAGGATAGCTTCCAACTCAGCTCCAAGACGTAATGAAGATTGATATCCAAAATTCACATCTAAAACAGAAGTTCTACCAGTTGCTATTTGTTGTTTGTATGATGAAACATCTAATCCTGGTGTAAGCGTGAAATTAAATAATTTTTTATTTGTTACTTTTTTGTATTCGATATTTTCAGCATTATTACACGTATTATATTTTTTAAAAAGTGCCTCTAAAGCGTTACTTCTATATTTAAGGTTTTCAAACTGAGATTTTGATATTGAAGCACATTTTAACGACATCCATAACTGGTTCCTGTAAGTATTATTATCAAGAATTTGATACTTATCTATCGCTCCATTTTTTGTTAAATAATATTTCTTATAGACCAGTTGTTCCAAGGGTTCATCATCTACACTAAAAAAGAAATATTTAAGACTTTTATCTTCAAATTTATAAAGCGAAGCTTTACCTTCTAATATGGTTTGCAAAAAAAGAGTTTCTTCGGTAAATAATGATTTTTTCTGCTTACTTATACCTAGTGCATCTCTAGAAGACCGATCTACACCCACTGTAGCTCTAATATATTTAGCAAAATTATATATAACAAACTCTTTTATATCATCAATGGTTGCTACTTTAATTTCATCATTTTCATTTAGCTTGTATTTAAATTCGGTTGGGTTGTTTTTCCAATCAGTATTTTTAATAAGGCAGTTTACCTTTTTATCTAAATTATCAATATAATAACCTGCTTCAAAGTGTGTTTGCGAAAACATATTAGCCGTTACAAAAAACAGCACCATAAATAAAAAGCGTTTTATTAAAGCTGTTTTATTTTTTGAGGCAATTAAAATCTGGAAGTCCATTTAAAAAAGAGTATTTCATAATTTGTAAATATATAGATTATTATACGTAGTTATATATTTACAAACTAAAAAATCGTATTTACTTAAAAAACGAATCTACAAACTCGTATTTATTAAACACTTGTAAATCTTCAACACCTTCACCAACACCTATATATTTTACAGGAATTTGAAACTGGTCTGAGATTCCTATAACCACGCCACCTTTTGCTGTTCCATCTAATTTGGTTACTGCTAATGATGTTACTTCGGTAGCCGCGGTAAATTGTTTTGCTTGTTCAAACGCATTTTGCCCTGTAGAACCATCTAATACCAATAACACATCGTGTGGGGCATCGTCTACTACTTTTTGCATTACACGTTTTACTTTGGTTAACTCATTCATTAAGTTAACCTTATTGTGCAAACGGCCTGCTGTATCAATAATTACAACATCAGCATCTTGGTTTACAGCACTTTTTAAAGTATCAAAAGCTACTGATGCAGGATCGCTCCCCATAGATTGTTTTACAATGGGTACGTCTACACGATCTGCCCAAACTTGTAATTGATCGATTGCTGCTGCCCTAAAGGTATCTGCTGCTCCTAAAACTACGTTTAGCCCTTGTTTTTTAAATTGGCTTGCTAACTTCCCTATAGTGGTTGTTTTCCCAACACCGTTAACACCAACTACCATAATTACATATGGTTTTTTATCCTGAGGTATTGTAAAATCGGTATCTTCTCCAGAGTTGGTTTCTGATAATAAACTTGCTATTTCCTCTCGCAATATTTGGTTAAGCTCATCGGTTCCTAAATATTTATCTTTGGATACACGTGCTTCTATTCGTTCAATAATTTTAAGCGTGGTATTTACACCAACATCACTAGACACTAATACTTCTTCTAAATTATCTAAAACCTCGTCATCTACTTTAGATTTTCCAGCTACGGCTTTACTTAGTTTACCGAAAAAACTGGTTTTAGATTTCTCTAAGCCTTTGTCTAAGGTTTCTTTTTTTTCTGAAGAAAATATTTTTTTAAAAAAACTCATGCGTTTTAGTTTGTTTGTTTTTGTTATTTAGTTGTAAAGCCGAACAACGTTTATAAATATGCCGTAAATGACAGTTTAAAACTGACTTTTGCGGATTAGCGTGTTAGGGATTGTGCTTTGCGCATCTTAGCAACCACAGCGCCATCCTTTTTGCGAGCTTGAAAATACGCTAACTTCCAAATAATATTATAATGGTATTACTCGAATAAAATCCCGAAACATGTTCGAGAGTATGTCGATAAACTCAATAATCTCATCAGTAACCGAATGGAGTAACGCCTTTACGCTTAATAACAATTTTCTTGCCTTTTACGACCACATGAAATATTGTCATAAAACATATGCGGTAAAGATACTTAAAGCAGATAAAATTTTGATAATGCAAAAAAAGAAATCCCGCTAAAAAACGGGATTAATTTGATGAGGCAATTTTAGTAAAACTTAAAATTGCTATTTTATTAAAAAAGCTGCTCTCTTTACAGACAGCAGCTTTGTATATGATGTTTTAATAAACGGGTTATTTCTTATTCAACCAATCGTTTACTAAGTCTGGACTCATTACTGATTCTACAAACATGTACGCCCCAGTTTTTGGAGACTTAACCATTTTTATTGCTTTAGACAATCTTTTAGATCCTGTTTGTAACGATGCTACTGCTTTTTTTGCCATTGTATATACGTTTTAGCTTTGCGGGTGTAAAACTTTATTACTTAATTTCTTTATGTACTGTCATACGCTTAAGGATTGGGTTAAATTTCTTTAACTCCATTCTATCTGGCGTATTTTTTTTATTTTTAGTAGTAATGTACCTTGAAGTTCCTGGTTTTCCAGATTCTTTGTGCTCTGTACATTCTAAAATTACCTGTATTCTGTTGCCTTTCTTTGCCATTTTATACTCCTTAAACTATGACGTAATTATTTTATAAATCCTTTTGATTTAGCTTCTTTTAATGCAGCCGAAATCCCTATTTTGTTGATAGTTTTTAATGCAGAAGTAGATACTTTTAAAGTTATCCATTTGTCTTCTTCTGGAATGTAAAAACGTTTCTTTACTAAATTCGCATTAAACTTGCGCTTAGTTCTATTCATTGCATGAGACACGTTGTTACCAACCATTGCCTTCTTTCCTGTAAGTTCACAAACTCTTGACATTATTTTTAACTTTAGATTTGTTGTTGCTTAAAAACGAGGTGCAAATATACTTATTTTTTGAATTATGACAATTAAAATATAGAATTTTTTAAAGGAAAGTTTTCTGGACGAAAACAACTGTTTTTTTAGGACTGAATAATGTTGATTTTCAACTCTAAAAAAACAAAAATTACAGTGTTTAAAACAAGTGCTTATTACTTAAAATTACAATTCAAAACGTAAAGGTATTGCTAGTGAATTTAATGTGTTGTTTTTAATACGTTACGGCTTTAAAATTTCTGTTTCAAGCATTTCTAGTGCTTTATTTACAGCTTTTTTAATAACACGCTGTCTTGCAGAACCTAACATAAAAGAGGCTGATACTACACAATCTTTAGTTGCAACCGCTATAAAAACATTACCTATTTCGGCATCAGATTCGCCTTTTGATGGTCCAGCATTTCCTGTGGTGGCTACACCATAATCTGCATTAAATAATTCGCGTACATTTTTTGCCATAGCCTCTGCAACTGGTGCACTCACTACAGAATGCGTATCTATTAGCGTTTTATCGATGCCTAGAACTTTAATTTTTGATGCAGTTGCATAGGTTACTACACCGCCATTAAAATAGGCAGATGCGCCAGCATGTTGTGTAAATTGTTCTGCAATAGTACCACCTGTGCAACTTTCGGCTACAGCAAGTGTTTTTCCAGCAGCTATCAGTTTGTTAGCAATCATTAATTCTAAAGATTGTACCTCATCTTCAAAACCTACAAACACATCTTTAATTAGCGGCACCACTTTATCTATTTCTGCTTGTATGTTTGCCTTTACCTCTTGCGCATTATTACCTTTTGAAGATAACCGTATACGCACACTTCCTAAACTAGGCAAGTACGCTAGCTTTATGGTTTCTGGTAATGCGTTTTCCCAATCCTCAATACGTTGTGCCAACGTACTTTCACCTAAACCATAGGTTAATAACGTTTTATGTAATATAAATGGAAATTTATAGGTTTCTTTAAGCTTAGGAATCACCTTATTTACTATGAGCTTTTTCATTTCAAAAGGCACACCTGGTAGCGCAATAAACACTTTATTATTTTTTTGCAACCACATACCAGGAGCAGTCCCCAACTCATTCATTAATACCGTTGCTTTAGAGGGCACTAAGGCTTGATCTCTATTTACCTGTAGTAAATTTTGGCGCACGTATTTCTTCCAAATAGCTTCAATATTTTTGGTTACAGCAGCGTCTCGCACCAGTGTATCATCAAAATACTCTGCTATTGTTTTTTTTGTAATATCATCTTTTGTTGGCCCTAAACCACCAGTAATGATAATAATATCCACGCGACTTTCGGCATCTTTAAATGCTTGCAGAATGTGTGCTTTATCGTCTTGTATTGAGGTGATTTGATATATAGAAGCACCAATACCATTCAATTCTTGTGCAATAAAAGCAGAGTTAGTATCAATAACCTGACCTATAAGAAGCTCGTCTCCAATGGTTATTATTTCTGCTAACATAGTTACAACCCGAAGTCACTTTTAATTTCTGCAACAGCATTGTCTACAGCAGTAATTACAATATCTAATTTATCAGTAACATCTAAGTCTGTTTTAGTAAACTTACCCCAATCTTGCACCACAATTAAATCGTCTAAAACACCCAACTCAAACAAATCTATGGTGGGTTTCATCTTGTGTGCTGCTTGGTAAGCGGTATGGTAGTCATTCTCTGCAACTGCTTTTTTTAAGCGTTCTGCGTCTTCTGGCACTTCTTCTAAAAACGTTGCTGCCAGTGCCATAACAAAATCTTCATCGTTATCGGCTAGTTCTCTTACTCTAAATAATTTATAATGTTGTTCCATGTTTATTTTACTGTTATAGAAAATAGTTGGTGGTTTCCTATATAACCTTTTAAGGTATCATTTGCAACAACCTTACCAACTCCGGCAGGCGTGCCTGTAAATATAATATCTCCAATCTTTAAAGTAAAATATTTAGAGACATATTCTATTAATTCATCAATTTTCCAAAGCATGTGGCTTGTATTTCCTTTTTGTACAACGGTTTCGTTCTTTTTTAAAGAAAATTCTATCTCGTCTACATTTTCAAACTCCGTTTTAGGTAACCAATTACCCACAACCGCAGCACCATCAAAGGCCTTTGCCTTTTCCCATGGCAAACCCTTAGCTTTTAATTGACTTTGCAAATCGCGCGCAGTAAAATCTATGCCTAAGCCAATTTCGTTGTAATATTTATGAGCAAACTTTTTATCAATATGCTTACCAACACGGTTTATTTTCACCAAAACCTCTACTTCATGATGCACCTCATCCGAAAAATCTGGAATAAAAAACGGCTGTTTTTTTAACAAAATAGCAGTGTCGGGTTTTAAAAACACTACAGGATCTTTCGGCTTCTCGTTTTCAAGTTCTTCAATATGTTCGGTATAATTTCTACCTATACAAATTAGTTTCATTTCTTTTTTTCAATTTGGGCGTTACCCTATCGGGTCGGGCTTTCCGTTGCAAGTCCTCTCACCTCCTTCGTCGGGCTGTGGGCTTTTCTCTTCAATCCCTAACGCGGGCGTGCTTGCCGTATGCTTTCATTACACCAATGGCAAGTGTCTTTTACTTAATTATTTCCTAAAGCTTATTATTAAAACTTCTCAACTTAATAGCCGTTAATACCTTTTTAGTATACAACGGAAAATCTGCATTTAGCAACCAACCAAAATACCCTGGCTCTTTTTCTAAAACCTCAGTAACCAATTTGCCTTTATGTTTTCCAAAAGAAAAACACTCCTGCCCTTCTTTATTAAAAGTTATAAAGCCAGCAAAATCTGCAAACTTTTTCCTAGAACTAAATTCTGCTAAAAATTTAGTATCATTTTCAAGCGTATCGTACTTTTCAATTTGTGCTTTAAGCACTTCGTAAGTGGCATTGGTATCTGCCTCAGCACTGTGCGCATCGTCAAGATTTTTATCACAATAAAACTTATACGCCGCGCTTAGCGTGCGCTGTTCCATTTTATGAAAAATAGTTTGCACATCAACCGATTGTCTGTTCTTCATATCAAAATCCACATCGGCACGAAGCATTTCTTCGGCTAAAAGCGGAATATCAAACCTGTTAGAATTAAAACCTCCTAAATCAGAATCTTTAATCATATTATGAATCTCTTTGGCTAGCGCTTTAAAAGTCGGTTCATTTGCCACTTTAGCATCATCAATCCCGTGAATTGCTGTTACCTCTTTTGGAATAGGCATTTCTGGATTTACCAACCAAGTTTTAGATGCTTCGGTACCATTGGGAAACACCTTTAAAATAGAAATTTCAACAATACGGTCGTGCGTTATATTTATGCCTGTAGTTTC
>CALDUF010000109.1 GCA_937923515.1 uncultured Flavobacteriaceae bacterium | reverse complement strand
AGGTTTAAATCGTTTTTACTGCCAGCCAATTCAAAATCAATATAGGTGTGTTCCGTAGGTTTGTAATTGCCATTTACCACAGCCATTTGTAATTTGGTGGGCGCTACAAGTTGCACTATAGGCGAAAAGTTACCTTGCAATTCGCCAGCAAATTCGTAAATATTGTTAATGGCGTTGCTGCTACTTAACACATAATTGCCTTGGTTTGCGCCAACTTGTGTAAAAGTTACACGAAACAATTCATCATCAGGATTGTTTGAAAACACAAAAATTTCGTTACCGCCAACAATATCTTTTCTATAAAGAATTCTGTTTTCACTAAAGGCTTCTTGAATTTCTGAAGGCGCAATCATTTGCGTTCTATCATCTCCAGCTTCTGATAAAATGGCGACTTGGTCTTCAGATAGGTTTTGCTGCAAAGGTTGGTTTTTAGCATCGGTTTCAGAATATACCGAAACCCCAATATTTAGCTTCTCATTTTTGTAATTACCGCCACCGTAAGCCACCAATCGCGAATAATTACGGTCGCTAAATTGATAATCGACCGTAATTCGCATTTCGGAGGTTATGGGAAACGTGGTGTTAAAAATAATTTCTCCTGCGTTGTAATCTATAATATAATCTTTGTCTTCGCCGCGTTGTACAGCAATACCATTTACATAAACTGTTTCACTGCCAGAAACTATAAGTACAAACAATTCGCCATTTTGCCCTTGTAACTTGTATGGGCCTTGGTTGCCTTCTTGCGCTATAAATTGACTGGTTGTAAATTGCCCACGCACCAATGCACCTGCTGCAAATACTTGGATTTGTGCATCTGTTCCGCCTAAGTTTGCGTTAATGGATAAGCCTTGTACGCGTTTAGAAAATGTACCAAAAAACGAGTTGGTATTTTGTAAATCGATATCGCCAGCACGAATATTCCAATTATCGCTAAATAACTCAATAAATACCTGATCGAATTCATCTAAGCGTTGGCTATAACCACTTTCTTGTAATGGAATGTTGGCGTCTTGAATAGATGCACGTAGCGACACCTTATCGTTTAATTTCCCAGTAATTTGAAGATCTAATTCGCTATTGAGTACAGAATTTTGATTGTTGCCAACTGTGACACCTCTAGAAATACTTCCCGAGGTGGTTAAACCATCAAAAGGCACAAAAGTTCTGGTGTTTTTAGCTTGAGATAATTGGTATAGTTTTTCGACAGTTTCGTTGTTTTTTACAATAATATTTTCATCGAGTTGCTGATATGTTTTGGTAAGAAATTCGGGGAATTTTAAGTAACTGATAATTATAGAGTCTGTTGCAACAGGTTTTTTAAAGGTGAGTTTTGCCGTAGCAAAATCGATAGTATAACATGTAGAATCTACAAGTACATTGTTTTTAGTTTTTATTGAAAACCAGCTAGAATTTATACTTACGTTATCTATAAAAATAGTGTCTGCAATAGCTACTTTTTTAGTTTTGTATTTGCTGTTTTGGTTTTGGGCAAAACCGCCAAAACTTAACAACATAAACATAAGTAGTAAAAGGTATTTCATTAGGTATTTAAACTACAATTTGCCGAAAATAGTATGAAAACACTATACTTTGAGATTTTTTTTAGTGGTGTGTGATGTATTAATGCCACAAAACGTGATATGTTAATAGAATTCGTTATAAATCCTTTGTGTAATTATAGTGTAAAAGTAAGGTATTATTTATTTTAGCTAAAAGGATTTGTGAGTTGATACCTGTAAGGTTTTTAAAACCTGACAGGTCTACTTAAATAGTGTTATCGCAAATGGGCATTGCACTTGTGAAAAGCATAGCATTTGGCTGATAAGCCCGCGTTAGGGATTGCAGTGGCAGCTTTTGGCGAGGCGCGCATCGAGCCAAAACTATTAACGGAAAGCCCGACCGTAGCGATCCTGCAAGGTTTTTTTACCTTGTAGGCAAGAGCGAAGGTAACGCCCAAAAACATATTAAAAAATACATGTATGAAGATTATTTCTTATAACGTAAATGGCATTAGAGCTGCCATAAATAAAGGGTTTATAGATTGGTTAACAAGTGCTAATCCTGATGTGATTTGTTTGCAGGAAATTAAGGCTATGAAGGAGCAGTTGGATTTAAGTTTGTTTGAAGCGGCCGGTTATACCTACCATTACTGGTTTAGTGCAGAAAAAAAAGGGTATAGCGGTGTGGCAATTTTAAGCAAGATTGCGCCTAACCATGTAGAATACGGCACGGGAATAGCGTCTATGGATTTTGAAGGCCGCAATATTAGAGCAGATTTTGATGGTATTTCTGTAATGAGTTTGTACTTGCCATCGGGCACGAATGATGCACGTTTGCAGCATAAGTTTGATTATATGGATATGTTTCAAGACTATATAAACACCTTGAAAACTACTATTCCAAACTTAGTAATTTGTGGCGATTATAATATTTGCCATGAGGCTATTGATATTCATAATCCGAAAATGAAAGGCGTTTCGGGGTTTTTGCCAGAGGAACGCGAATGGATTGGACAATTTATTGAAAACGGTTTTATTGATGCGTTTAGATACTTGCACCCAGAGCGGCAAGAGTATAGTTGGTGGAGTTACCGTGCCAACGCTCGTGCCAACAATAAGGGGTGGCGCTTAGATTATGCAATGGTTTCGCAACCGCTACAAGAAAAGATAAAAAGAGCCGTTATACTTACCGAAGCAGTGCATAGTGACCACTGCCCAATTTTAGTTGAAATAGAACATTAAACAAAACCTAACCCAAAATGAACATTAAACACAGTATACTAGTTGTTGGTGCTTTAGCATTTGCAACCTCGTGCGTTTCACCAAAAGTATATAAAGATTTAGAGAGTAAATATGCCTCTTTAAAGCAAGAGAATAGAAAACTAAATAAAGAGAATACAGCGCTTTTAGCTGATAAAACTAGTGCAGAAAATGCGTTAGCAAAATTAAAATCTGCTTACGATGAAGCTGTAGCAGAACGCGACCAGCTGCGAAGCGATTACGCCGCTGCAACCTCTAATTTAGAAAATTTAAAGGCATCTTACGCTGCCTTAGAAAAAAACAGTTCTGCGGCAATTACCAAAAATTCACAAAAAAACAGAGAACTTTTAGCCCAACTAGAAGCTAAAGAACAAGCGCTTGCTGCAGAAAATGAACGCTTAAGCAAGCTAAAAAAGGCTTTAGAGGAGCGCTCTAGTAGAGTTGCTGAATTGGAAAATGTTATAGCTACAAAAGATGCGGCAATGACGCAATTAAAAAACGCTATTTCGCGTGCGTTAACCGATTTTGAGGGTAAAGGCTTAACCGTAGAGCAACGCGGTGGTAAGGTATATGTATCTATGGAAAACAAGTTGTTATTTCAATCGGGCAGTTGGGCAGTTGGCACCGATGGAAAAACAGCCGTAAGAAGCTTAGGTAACGTACTTGCCGAAAACCCAGACATTGCTGTTTTAATAGAAGGCCATACAGATAATGTACCGTATTCTGGCAATGGTGCACTTACCAGCAACTGGGATTTGTCTACAAAACGTGCTACGGCAATTGTAAATATTTTAAGAGAAAATACAGCTATAAATCCAGAAAATTTAACGGCAGCTGGCCGTGGTGAATATGCGCCAATTGCTACCAATGATACCGAGGACGGAAAAGCCAAAAACCGACGTATAGAAGTAATTCTAACACCAAAGTTGGATGAATTGTCGCGTTTATTAAACGAGCAGTAGCAGCCTTTGAGTAATCTTAAAATGCAAGGCATTGTACTAAAACGTATTTGGGCGTTCCCCGCGATGAGAATTTAGAACGTTTTATTACGTATTCGTGCTCGGGTCAGGCTTTCGGTAGTCGCTCTCTCCTGCGTCGAGGAGCTTCAACAAATACCTCAATCCTTAACGCATAAAAAACCGTTAAAAGTTTAATAGGCTTTTAACGGTTTTTTATCTTTGACAAGTTCCTGCAAAAGCTGGAATTTAAAAAAAACGTATAACTATAATTAATGAGATTCCTGCCTTCGCGGGAATGACAAATATGAAATATACAACCTTACCCAATACCGATATAAAAGTTAGTAAAATATGTTTAGGCTCTATGACTTGGGGCAACCAAAACACAGAAGCCGAAGGCCATAAGCAATTAGATTATGCATTTGAACAAGGTGTAAATTTTATAGATACTGCAGAATTATATCCTGTGCCAGCAAGCCCTGATACACAAGGTAAAACCAGCGAAATTATAGGAACATGGTTGCACAAAACAGGACAACGCGATAAGGTGATTTTGGCCTCAAAAATTGCAGGTCCTGGCGATTATACGGCACATATTAGAACCTCTGGTTTTAGTCCGTCTTCTATAGTAGAGGCTATAGATCTTGAATTAAAACGTTTACAAACCGATTATATAGATCTGTACCAGTTACACTGGCCAGAGCGTAATACCAATACATTTGGTACGCGAGATTATAAACCGAGCCCAAACGATAGTTGGGAAGATAATTTTAACGAAGTTCTACAAACGCTAGATACACAAGTTAAAGCGGGAAAAATTCGTCATATTGGATTATCGAACGAAAAAGCCTGGGGCACTATGCGTTACATTCAAGAAAGTAAAATTAATAACTTACCGCGCCCAATTACCATACAAAATGCCTACTCGTTATTAAATAGAACGTTTGAGGGCGATTTAGCCGAGGTATCTCATAGAGAAAACATAGGTTTATTAGCCTATTCGCCAATGGCTTTTGGTGTGCTTTCTGGAAAATATATAAAAGAAAAAGCAGCCGATAATGCGCGTTTAAAGTTGTTTCCAAGGTTTGCAAGATACAGTGGTGCGCAAGCTACTGAAGCAACAAAACGCTATTTAAAAATTGCAGAAGATAATGATATGACCTTAGCAGAAATGAGTTTAGCATTTGTAAACCAGCGGCCTTTTGTAACAGCAAATATTATAGGTGCTACAAATTTAGTACAGCTTAAAGAAAATATTGCAAGTATAGATATTACCTTAAGTGATGCCGTTTTAGAGCAGATTAATGAGGTGCATAATACCATTCCAAATCCTGCGCCGTAAAAATTATTATATTTACGTTAGCTAATAACAAATATGATATTTATGAAAAAATCAATGGTTCTTAAAATTCTAACTTTAGCAATAGTAATAATTTCTTGTATATCTTGCGTTGAGACTTGCGAAGGCGAATGCGATGTTATGCCAGATGGCACTGTGGTTTGCCCCTGTTAGATAAAACAAAAAAACCCGCTAACTTAAAAAAGTAGCGGGTTTTTTATTATTTAATTTGGTTACCATCTTTATCGAAAAAATGGTATTCTAAATATGTGTAAGCATCGCGGGGTAAAACTTTTACCCATTTTTTGTGTTCTAATAACCATTTAGAACGTATAGATGGAAAGCCTTTTGTTAAAAAGGCTGCTATAAAAGGGTGTGTGTTTAAAGTCACCTTTGTATAGTCTTTTTTAAATAGTCTTTCAAGATCGTGGTTTATTTTTTGCACTATTCCTATTGGTGCTTCTACCTCAGAACCGTTTAAATCGTTCGGGTTTTCCTCACGAGTTTTTATATTCATTTCTGGGCGTGTACGTTGTCTTGTAATTTGTATCAAACCAAATTTACTTGGTGGCAGTATTTTGTGTTTAGCTCTGTCGTCCTTCATTTCATCGCGAAGGTGATTAAACAGCTTCTGCCTGTTTTCAGACTTTGTCATGTCTATAAAATCAATTACTATAATTCCACCCATATCGCGTAAACGCAATTGGCGTGCTATTTCTGTAGCTGAAATTAAATTAACTTCTAAAGCTGTTTCCTCTTGGTTGTTTGATTTGTTTGATCTGTTACCGCTGTTTACATCAATAACGTGAAGTGCTTCGGTGTGTTCTATCACCAAATAGGCACCTTTAGTCATGGAAACGGTTTTTCCAAACGAGGTTTTTATCTGTCGTTCAATTCCAAATTTTTCAAAAATTGGAACTTTTGTTTGATACAATTTAACTATTGATTCTTTTTTTGGTGCAATTTCTTGCAAGTACTCTTTAATTTGGTAGTACAGCGTTTCATCATCTACTGTAATTCCTGTAAAGGTGTCGTTAAATATGTCTCGTAAAATTGACGAGGCTTTATTCATTTCTCCTAACACTTTACTAGGATGATGCGCTCTGTACAACTTTTTACTCATTGCATTCCAACGTTGGAGCAAGTTTTGTAAATCTTTGTCTAATTCGGCTACTTTTTTGCCTTGTGCTACCGTACGAACTATAATACCAAACCCTTGTGGTGTGATACTTTTTACCAATCGTTTTAAGCGGTCTTTTTCTTCGCGCGAGTCTATTTTTTGTGAAATAGAAATACGGTTTGAAAACGGCATTAAAACAATATATCTACCAGCAATAGATAACTCTGAAGTTATTCTAGGGCCTTTTGTAGAAATAGGTTCTTTTACAACTTGTACTAATAGCGATTGATTGGATTTTAAGACGTCGGCAATTTTGCCATCTTTCTGAATATCCTTTTCAAATGGGAAGTTTTTTAAAGAAAAATCTTTTAGTTTACCTGTGCTTACACGTTTTGTGAACTTTAAAAGAGAAGGTAATTTAGGCCCTAAATCATGATAATGCAAAAATGCATCTTTTTCATAACCTACATTAACAAATGCAGCATTTAGTCCTGGAACCGTTTTTCGAATTTTGGCAATAAACACGTCGCCAACCGAAAAATTGTTATCATCTTCATCCTTTTGTAATTCAATAAGTTTTCCATCTTTTAGTAAGGCAAAATCAACAGCTTCTGAATTAGATCGAATAATCAATTCTTTATCCATTGTGCTAATTTTAATCCATCACATATTAAAGTGACAGATGGATTATACATTATTTTTTCACAGGATTTTAATCCGTGGAGTTCAAAACACACTGTAAAGCGTGTTAAAAATTTATGAACTCATTTCAAAGAACTTTGTTGTTTTTAAAATCAAAAAAAGTAGCTATCTCAACTACTTTTTCGATTTATTTTTTCTTTTTGTGACGGTTAGCGCGTCTGCGTTTTTTACGCTTGTGTGTCGCTACCTTATGTCTTTTACGTTTTTTACCACTTGGCATAAATAGTGTGTTTTTAAATTAATAATTTATTTTAAATGCTTTTTACTTAACTTCTACGTTAGTTTTTACACCCTCAACAAAAACTTTTGCAGGTTTAAATGCAGGTATGTTGTGAGCAGGTATTTTTATAGTAGTATTTTTAGAAATATTTCTTCCAGTTTTTTCTGCTCTTGTTTTAATAATAAAGCTTCCAAAACCTCTTAAGTATACGTTATCTCCACTTTCTAAAGAAGTTTTAACCTCTTCCATAAATGTTTCAACAGTTGCTTGAACATCTCCTTTTTCAATTCCTAATTTTTCAGAAATTTTCGCTACTAAATCAGCCTTTGTCATTTTTTAGTCTTTTAAATATTTGATATTTGGGTTATGTATAATTTTTAAAGGGATGCAAATATATGCATTTAATATTCAATATTTCAAACCTAATTCACTAAAATTTAAGATTATAAACGTTTATTTTAGCACTTAATAGAATAGTAATCCATGTCTTTTTCTAAAATTTTAACAAGCTGGTATTCAGCCAATAAGAGGAGTTTGCCTTGGAGAGAAACCCAAAATCCTTATTTTATTTGGCTTTCAGAAATTATTTTACAGCAAACACAAGTAAAACAAGGGTTACCCTATTACGAAGCTTTTATTACTAAATTCCCAACGGTTTTTCATCTTGCAAAAGCAAATGAGAGTGATGTATTAAAATTATGGCAAGGGTTGGGGTATTATTCGCGTGCTAGAAATTTACATTTTACAGCAAAATATATAGTAGACACCTGTAATGGCGAATTTCCAAATACATTTCAAGGACTTTTAAAACTAAAAGGCGTTGGCGATTACACTGCTAGCGCTATTGCTTCTATTTGTTTTGGTGAAGTTACTGCTGTGGTAGACGGCAATGTATACAGAGTATTGGCGCGCTATTTTGGAATTGAAACCCCTATAAATAGCACGCAAGGCATTAAGGAATTTAAAACACTAGCCCAAGAGCTAATTGATACTAAAGACCCAGCTACTTTTAACCAAGCCATTATGGAGTTTGGTGCTACGCAATGCAGACCAAAAAATCCAGACTGTATGTTTTGTCCGTTTCAAGATGCTTGTATAGCATATAATAAAGGTAAGGTTGATGTGTTGCCCGTAAAGTTGAAAAAGCTTAAAGTAAAACAACGTTATTTTAATTTTTTGGTATTCCTATCGGAAGACCAGCAAACCGTTTTAGAAAAGCGCGAGGGTAAAGGCATTTGGCAAAATTTATACCAGTTTCCTTTAATTGAGACTGATAGAAATATAGGGTATAACGACTTTTTAAAATTGATTAAAGAAGAATCTTTTTTAGAGGGAAAAACATTTGAATTGCATCAATATAACGATGTGCCTAAAGTTCATAAATTATCGCACCAACATTTAAATACTACGTTTTGGATTGTTAATGTAAATACTGTTGAAAATGGCATTTCTTACAAAGAAGTTACGAATTATCCTGTGCCTATATTAATCGGTAAGTTTATTGAAGCGTTTACCGGGTTTGGAGTATAGAATTTATACTAAAAATTAAACAGAGAATCATCATCATCTGTAGCTTTAGTAATAACTCCAACCCTTTTCTATTTTTTTTGTGATTACCCTTTTTTTATTAAAAATTGTATGAATAAAAACCCAAACCAACGCTAAGGCGCATCACTCCCAAAAAACAAACAAAATATAGGATATTCTTATTTTTTTAGTAATTTTAGAACTATGAATTATGAATGTGTATTTTTGCGTTCACTAAATAAAATATGTTATGGCAGGTTCGTTAAATAAAGTGATGTTAATTGGTAATTTGGGTGATGATGTAAAGATGCATTATTTTGAAGGTGGCGGCTGCGTGGGGCGTTTTCCTATTGCTACCAGCGAAACCTACATGAGTAAGCAAACTAACGAGCGTATTACAAATACAGAATGGCATAATATTGTAGTACGAAATAAAGGTGCCGAAATTTGCGAAAAGTATTTGAGCAAAGGTGATAAGGTATATGTTGAGGGCCGTTTGAAAACTAGAAAATGGACTGATGATAAGGGCAACGACCGTTACTCTACCGAAATACAGTGTACCGATTTTACGTTTCTTACTACAAAAAAGGATAGTGGTGCTAATGCGCCAAATACTGCTGCTGCACCTGCGACACCTTCGGCAAACACATCAACACCAATGCAACCAAATACTGATGATGGTGATGATTTACCATTTTAATTTTAAGTATAACTAAAACCAATTTAGGTGGATCCTGAACCCCCGAGTTTATATTTTTTACTTGCAGCAATAGATATTCCAGTTGTTTTTGGCTTTGTGCTGCTTTTTGTATTACTGTGTTTTTCTGCACTAATTTCTGGCGCAGAGGTTGCGCTGTTTTCGCTTTCTAAAACAGATATTGACACGCATCCAGAGGCTGAGCGTAAACCCTTTAAAATTGTACTTGAGCTTTTAGAGCGCCCTAAAAAATTACTGGCTACCATTTTAGTAGCAAATAACTTCATCAATATCGCAGTGGTTTTATTGTTTGATTACTTAAGTGATTTTTTGTTTGTAAATATTACTTCTAAGGTAAACTTTTATTTTTTTAAAGTTGATTTAGTTTTTTTTATAAAAGTAGTATTAGTTACATTCTTAATTTTACTTTTTGGTGAAATTTTACCCAAAATATATGCCAGTAGAAACAATCTAAAATTTGCAAGTTTTATGGCATATCCCTTAAAGATTTTAGATGTTGTTTTATCACCAATAAGCTTACCTATGCGAGGTATTACCTTGGGGATTCATAAAAAGTTGGGTAAGCAAAAGTCTAACTTAAGTGTAGACCAGTTGTCTCAGGCCTTAGAGTTAACGAGTCAAGAAGACACATCAAAAGAAGAAAAGAAAATTTTACAGGGTATTGTGTCCTTTGGCAATACTGATACCAAACAAGTAATGCAACCCCGTATTGATATATTTGCGCTTAATAGCGAGCAAAAATACACTGAAATTATACCCGAAATTATTGAAAATGGATACTCTCGTATTCCTGTTTATGAGGAGAATATCGATCAAATAAAAGGTATTTTGTATGTAAAAGATTTGTTGCCTTATATTGATAGAAAGCAATTTGATTGGGTAAGTTTATTACGTGAACCATTTTTTGTACCAGAAAATAAAAAGCTAGACGATTTAATGGCAGAGTTTCAAGAGAAAAAAGTGCATTTAGCGGTTGTGGTTGATGAGTATGGCGGCACTTCTGGCTTAATTTCTTTAGAAGATATTATTGAAGAAATTGTTGGCGATATTAGTGATGAGTTTGATGATGAAGATATTAACTACTCTAAATTAGATGACAATAATTATGTTTTTGAAGGAAAGACCGCTTTAAAAGATTTTTATAAAGTAATAAAGCTAGAGGATGATACTATTTTTGAAGACAAAAAGGGCGAAGCTGAAACCATTGCTGGTTTTGTTCTAGAAATATCAGGAAGTTTCCCTAAGTTGCGATCTAAAATATTTTTTAGAGATTACGTTTTTACTATTGAAGCGATGGACAAAAAGCGTATTAAACGTGTAAAGCTTACAATAAATTAATATGAAACTACAATTAGGCATTTTTATAACGTTAGTTTTAATCTTGGTATCGTGCGGCGACGAAGATTATGTACCAAAACCTAAAGCGTATTTAAGATTAGATTTTCCTGAAGCAACTTATACAACCCAGCATATTGAAAAATTGCCGTTTACTGTTGAGTTGAACAATTTGGTAGCACCTGTTAAAGTAAAAGACTTAAATAGTAGTACAGAGAGTTACGGTGTTAATTTAAATTACAACGCTTTAAAAGCTACTATATTTTTAACCTACAAAGCTATTGAAGGCAGCGAAAAAAATTTAAAAGATTTTTTAAGAGACGCCCAAAAATTAACCTTAGAGCATACTAAAAAGGCTGATGAAATACCAAGATATCCTTACGAGAATGCAGAGAAAAAGGTATATGGTTTACTATCTGAAGTAAAAGGTGATGCGGCATCTCCCGCCCAGTTTTATGTTACCGACAGTGTGCGCCACTTTTTAACGGGCTCGCTATATTTTAGAGTAAAACCAAATTACGACTCTATTTTGCCCGCTGCCAATTATTTACAAAAAGACATTAAGCGCATTATGGAGACTATTGAATGGAAATAATACATCGTCACGGTGTTGCCTAGAATTTGTTTCTGCTAAATTGAAAATAAGATACTGAAACAAGAATAGCGTTACAGCTGTTATTGACTATTCATTAAAAAAGCTTCCCATTTCTGAGAAGCTTTACATTATAACACTTAATTATTGAAATAATAAGGGGCTTAAAACTTTATGAGCTTATTGGTTTGAAAAGGATGTTACAGTTTTCATGTCTTCAACCTTATAAATATCCGCAACTTTAGTTACGGTTTCTTCTAGAGAAGTTGGGTTTACTTTAGCTTCATCATATTCTACCATCGCCAATTCTTTTTCAAAATCAACCTTAGCAAATTTTACGCCTTCCATTTTGGCTATTTTCTTTTCAATAGAAGCGGCGCAACCTACAGCACACGTCATACCTTTTACAGTAAATTCTGCTTTGGCATAAGTGGCATTGGGGTCTAGTTTTTTTGCTACACTAGTACTTTCAACTTCAATAGTTTTTACATCAGGAGCTGTATTGTTTTTACAGCTTACCATTAGTAGTATTGTTAAGGCCGCTGTTAAAATATATGTTATGGGTTTCATAAGACATTAGTTTTTAAAAATTATGTTACAAAATTACTAAATAATGCAAATTATTGCTTTAAAAACTTGACTTTTGTGCTTATTTTAAATAACACCCTATTATTATGGCTGCAAATACCCTAAAATGGCTGTACCTTATTCTACTGTCTCTTATTTGGGGTAGTTCTTTTATATTAATAAAAAAAGGGCTAGTGGGTTTAACACCCGTACAGTTGGGCGCTATTCGAATTATTTTCACAGCGTTTTTCCTGTTTATTGTAGGTTTTAATCGCATAACATCTATAAAGCGTAAGGCGTGGAAATGGGTAGTCCTTACGGGGCTTTTAGGTACTTTTTTTCCAGCATTTTTATTTGCATTTGCAGAAACCGAAATTGATAGTTCTGTAGCTTCTATATTAAATTCGTTAGTACCTTTAAATACTATTATACTTGGCTTTTTGGTTTTTAAAATAGAGTCTACAAAACGACAGTTTTTAGGTGTTTTTATAGGATTACTAGGTACCGTGTTTTTAATTCTTAGTGGCGCCTCTATAAACCCAGATCAAAATTACACGTATGTCGTTTTTGTTATTATAGCCACCTTAATGTATGCTACTAGTGTTAATATTTTAAAACGCTATTTACAGGATATGCCAGCACTTACTATAGCTGTTGGTAATTTTGCTGCAATTATAATTCCTGCACTTATAATTTTAATTAGCTCTGGTTTTTTTAAAGCTGAAGTTTTAGAGGCTCCAACGTTAAAACCAGCATTACTTTATATGCTAGTGCTTTCCTTATTTGGTACGGCAATAGCTAAAGTGTTGTTTAATAAACTGGTGCATATAGCTACACCTGTTTTTGCATCTTCAGTTACGTATTTAATGACAATTGTTGCCGTGTTTTGGGGCGTTTTGGATGGCGAACGTTTTAGTTTTATACAAGCACTAGCAACCTTAATTATCTTACTAGGTATCTACCTTTCAAATAAACGCAAATAGCGTTTAAACACGCATTTGTTTTGATAAAGGTAGGAATGCATCTGTTTTTTTCTTAAATTGTGGATAAGAAGTTAAATAAACCAAACTTTTAGTGCATTAGGTATAGCGCCTAATTTTAAAAGCAATTTACAAATAACAAAATTTTAATTTCTTATGAAAAATTTACTTTTATCAATCCGTTTTGGATTAGTAACAGGAGCAGTTCTTATTTCTTATTTTTTAGTATTGTCCTTATTTGATAAACACAGTAATCCCGTTTTTAGTTTATTAAATGCACCAATAACCTTACTAGGTATTTACGAGGTTATTAAAATTAGTAAACTGCGGTTTCCTGAAAGTTTTACTTATACAGAAGGGTTTAAATCTGGTGTTGTAACAGGTGGTGTAGCTACAATTTTATTTACATTGTTTTTCTTGTTATACAGTACCGAAATTACCCCAGAGTATCTTCCTGCCTTATTCGAAAAAATGCATTGGGGCCTTAAGCTACATGTAGGATTAATTGTGTTTATTGTAGCAATTATGGGATTTTCTACCTCGGTAGTGTCTTCGCTTACAGTTATGCAACTGTTTAAGACAAGTAATAATTATGCTGAAAGTGTGTAAAACGTTTGTAGATTAATTAATTAGAATTATATTTGCACCCGCCTTAGAGAAAATTAAGGTGGTTATAATATAAATTAATTAATAAAAACGTTACGCTATGTACGCAATTGTAGAGATAGCAGGGCATCAATTTAAAGTTGAAAAAGACCAAAAAGTTTTTGTTAATCGTTTACAAACAGAAGAAGGTAAGAAAGTGTCTTTCGATAACGTTCTTTTAATTGGAGATGGTGACAAAGTAACTGTAGGCGCCCCAGCTATAGGCGGAGCACAAGTAAGTGCAAAAGTCTTAAAGCACCTTAAAGGAGATAAGGTGATAGTTTTCAAAAAGAAAAGAAGAAAAGGTTACCGTGTTAAAAACGGACACAGACAATCTTTATCTGAAATCGTTATTGAATCTATCGTGTCTTCAGGCGCTAAACCAGCTAAAAAGGCCGAGGCCAAAAAAGCTGAACCAAAAAAAGCAGAGCCTAAAGCTAAAGAAACAGTAAAAGCTACTGCTCCTAAAGCGGCAGCAAAAAAATCAACAGGGAAAGCTGATGATTTAAAGAAAGTAGAAGGTATTGGTCCTAAAATTGCTTCAACATTAGTAGAAGCAGGTATTACGACATTTGCTGATTTAGCAAAAACAAAGCCTGAAGCAATTGCAGAAATTATTTCTGGAGTTCGCGGAAACCACGTTACAGATACATGGCCTGCACAAGCTAAATTAGCTGCTGAAGGTAAGTGGGATGAGCTTAAAAAATGGCAAGACGAATTAGACGGTGGTAAAGCTTAATTGCAAACTACTAAGTTTAACAATATAAAATCGAAATAAAATGGCACATAAAAAAGGAGTCGGAAGTTCGAAAAACGGTAGAGAATCAGAATCGAAACGCTTAGGTGTAAAGATTTTTGGTGGTCAAGCTGCTATAGCTGGAAACATTATCGTGAGACAAAGAGGTAATACACACCACCCAGGTGAGAATGTATACCAAGGAAAAGACCATACGTTACATGCACAGGTTGACGGTCTTGTAAAGTTCACTAAGAAAAAAGATAACAAGTCTTATGTTTCTATTGAGCCTTTTGAAGCTTAATAAACTATTTTCTTAAATATATACTAAACCCTTTCTGGAAACAGAGAGGGTTTTTTATTTTAAAATATCTCGAACAATCTTTAAATGATGTTTGGTATGGATTTCAATAAACCGAATAGTCTGTTTTTTTGACAATGTGTCAAAAATAGGATGATTGAAATGTGCTGTTTTAGGCAATGTTTTTATATGCGATACATGTGCTTTTGCTTCTGCCAATTGCTGCGATAAATCATCTTTTGTAATTACTGCTGGCGGGCGTACTTTTTTTGGTGCCTTTACTTTTCCTCTTGGAAAGTAACCTAAAGCAAACAATACAATTCTTATGGGTTTTGTACTTGGTTTGTAAACGCTAGGGTTAGAGTGTATCATTGCTATACACACTGCATTTATCACTTTTAGTGTATGGTCCAACTGCCACCCGATAGTAGACTGTGAAACAGACTCTTTTTTAAGTGCTTTATTGGCAATATTAGCTTCTATCTCAGCCAATAAGTGTTCAATATTTTTGATGCGATGGTTGCTCATAACTTAAATTATTTTAAAAGGTATTAATAAAATTATTAACTTTAAGCAATAGCAGTTGTTATTTGAGCTAATGTTTAACTTCAAAATATCTAATTATGTTACCATTTAGATCAGAAATTAGAAATTCCCCAACACAGCCTACAATTAAAATTTTTTTAAGTGATGAATCGTTAGATGCACGTGTTAAAACCCATTTAGCACACTTTAAAGAAATTGATGCTATAGAAATTTGTGAAAGTATTGGTCAAAACAGAGCTTGTGAAAGCATTACTATTTTTTTAAAAGACGATGCTGATATTAATAAAATGAAGACATCTATAGATTCTAGTTTGTGGTGGTATTTTGAAGAGGATTTGGTGGATTAAAAACTATAAACTTTCAAGTTCAGCTGGATACTGATTCCATTCTTTTCCGTCTAAGAGACGTCCATTTGCCTTTTTACTTCTTCTAACATTATCAGCTCCCCATGTGCCCCATTGTTTAAAAAAGAAATGGACATCTTGTTCTAAACATTGGTTTTTTATATTGATTGCCCATTTTGCTTTCATAGGTCTAGCTTTTGGTCCACTTTCACCACCCACAATTGCCCAATGAATGTTAGATAAATCTAATTTTCCTAAATCTTCTAATAAAGGTTCTAATGAGAGAAAACGAATTTTTGCTTTAATATTTCTCAAAATATTAATTCTGTTTTTAGTTTTTTTATTTTCTACGGATACACCTAGCCAAACATTGTCAGGAATTTTTCTATTTTTACAATAATCAGCTAATATGTTTTCTCTTTTCGTTAGAATTTGATATTGGTGTCTCGGTGTCTGTTCCATGACGTCAAATACTCTATCTAAATAGTCGAAAGGCATTT
>CALDUF010000108.1 GCA_937923515.1 uncultured Flavobacteriaceae bacterium | reverse complement strand
GGGATGATGCTAGTAGTAAATGATGTTAAGCAATCTAACTTTGGTTATGGTGCTAAATATGGTTACTATGGTACGCCTAAAAAGAAGAAATGGTATTCGTTTAGTAAATCCTAAATTATATTAAATTATTTTGGAGAATTTGAAATTGCCTGTTTAATTAAATTTAAACTAATATATTTTAGATTTTGTTAAAAATGTATTATTTGAAAAAATCCATTCCAGGTATATTTGGCATACCATCCTTAGCAACTGCTGCAAGTTCAGTTTCGTTTACTTTGGTTGCCTTTTCTATGGCTTTATTTAATGTAATAATCAAATAATCTTCTAGTTGTTCTTTATCTTCAAGTAACTCATCATCAATTTCAATAGATTTTATAGTTCTATTTGCTGTTAATGTAACTTTTAATTTTTCATCATTACTATGCTCGTCAACTAATACAGTATCTAAGCGTTTTTTAGTTTCTTCAACTTTTTTTTGGGTTTCTTTTAGTTTTCCCATCATATTCATCATATCTCCAAACATATCTTTTCGTTTAATAGTATTAGTTAAGCAAAACTATTAAAATACCAGCTAATTTCAATTCAAAAATTGTTAAAGTAAAAAAACAGCTTCTAATTCTCATCATTAGCCTTATTTTAGCCTTCTTGTAAAGATGATAGATATATGACAAAGATAATTGGTATTAAAAATCCGCCAGTAGCAAAAAAAGTGCCTCATGAACTAACAATGCATGGTGATACTAGAATTGATAATTATTATTGGTTAAATAATAGAGAAGATCAAGAGGTATTGGACTATTTAAAAGCTGAAAATAACTATACCAATGTTATGATGAAGCATACTGAAGATTTTCAAAATCAACTTTTTGAAGAGATGAAGGCTAGGATTAAGGAAGATGACACTTCTGTACCTTATAAATTAAATGGCTATTGGTATATTACTAAATTTGAAACCAATAAAGACTATCCTATTTATTTGAGAAGAAAAGAAAATCTACAAGCTGTTGATGAAATTTTATTTGATTGTAATATTATGGCTAAACCCCATGCCTACTTTAAACTTGGAGGCGTTTCAATAAGTACAGATAATACAATGGCTGCTTTCTCAATAGATATAGTGAGTAGGCGACAGTATACCATTAAAGTTAAAAATCTTGTAACTGGCGATGTATATGAAGATGAAATAAAAAATACTACTGGAAGTATTACTTGGGCTAACGATAACAAAACTTTGTTTTATGCTAAAAGAGACGAAGTAACTTTGCGATCCTACAAAATTTATAAACACATATTAGGAACAGATGAAAAAGATGATGTTGAAGTATTTCATGAAAAAGATGATACGTTCAACACATTCATTTATAAAACAAAATCTAAAAAGTTTTTAGTTATTGGTTCATCAAGCACATTAACTTCTGAATATCGCATAGTGAATGCTGATACACCAAATAAAGATTTTAAAATTTTTAATAAGCGTACCAAAAACCTTGAATATTCCATCGCGCACTTTAATGATAATTTTTACATTATTACAAATGCTGACAAATCAAATAATTTTAAAATCTGTAAAACGCCCGAATCTAAAACTGAAAAGGCGTATTGGACGGATCTCATTCCGCATAGAAACGATGTTTTAATTGAGGATATTGAAATATTTAAGGATTATTTGGTAGTAAATGAGCGCGAAAACGGATTAAACAACATAAGAATCATAAGTTGGAATGGAAACGAAGATTATTATTTACCTTTTGATAACGAAACGTATAATGCGTATTTAGGTAATAATCCTGATTTTGAAAGCGATACGCTGCGTTATGGTTATAACGGTTTAACTAACCCAAGTTCAATTATAGATTATAATTTTAAAACTAAAACTAAAGCAATACAAAAAGAACAAGAGGTTCTTGGTGGTACTTTTAAAAAAGAAAATTATGAATCTAAACGTATTTGGGCTATAGCTAGTGATGGCGTAAAAATCCCCATTTCAATAGTGTATAAAAAAGGTATAAAACTAGATGGTAAAAACCCTTTACTGCAATATGCGTATGGTTCTTATGGCTCTACTATAGATCCTTCGTTTTCTAGTATTAGATTAAGTTTGCTAGATCGTGGCTTTATTTACGCAATTAGTCATGTTAGAGGCGGGGAGTACCTTGGAAGGGATTGGTATGAAAATGGCAAGTTATTAACTAAAAAAAACACGTTTACTGATTTTATTGATTGTTCCAAGCATTTAATTTCAGAAGGCTATACTTCCAACAATCAATTATACGCCTATGGCGGATCAGCTGGAGGTTTATTGATGGGCGTTATTATTAATATGAATCCAGAACTCTACAACGGTATAATAGCTGCTGTGCCTTTTGTAGATGTTGTTACTACAATGTTAGATGAGAGCATACCTTTAACAACTGGAGAGTATGATGAGTGGGGAAACCCCAATGATGCTCAGTTTTATAAGTTTATGAAATCCTATTCACCTTATGATAATGTAAATGCAAAAGCATATCCAAACATGCTTGTAACAACAGGTTTACACGACTCGCAAGTGCAATATTGGGAACCCGCAAAATGGATTGCTAAACTTAGAGAATTAAAGACAGATAATAATAAGTTACTATTGCAAACCGATATGGATGCAGGCCATGGTGGGGCTTCAGGACGGTTTGAAAGTTTAAAAGAGGTTGCTCTAGAATATGCATTTTTGTTAGATTTGGAGGGGATTAGGCACTAAAAAAAAAAATCCCTATTTTTGTCTAGTTAAAGTCATCAATTTGATTATTTCAAACTGTTGATAAATTACATTTATGAAACAAAAAAATAAAGTTTTTGAAAATGTATTAGATTTAGTAGGCAATACACCGCTTGTTAAACTTAATAGAATTACTTCAAAACTAAAAGGGAAGTTTTACGCTAAAGTAGAATCTTTTAATCCTGGACAGTCTTCAAAAGATAGAATAGCACTTTACATTATAGAACAAGCTGAAAAGCAAGGTATATTAAAACCTGGTGATACTATTATAGAAACTACATCTGGTAATACAGGCTTTAGTTTAGCTATGGTAAGTATCATAAAAGGATACGATTGTATTCTTGCAGTAAGCTCTAAATCTTCAGCAGATAAAATAGATATGCTGAAAACTATGGGAGCTAAAGTGTATGTATGTCCTGCTCATGTAAGTGCAGACGATCCGCGGTCTTATTATCAAGTAGCAAAGCGTTTACATGATGATATGAAAGGCTCTGTATATATCAATCAATATTTTAATCAATTAAATATTGATGCACATTATGCATCTACAGGTCCTGAAATTTGGGAGCAAACCGAAGGCAAAATAACACATTTAGTAGCTTGTAGTGGTACAGGAGGTACTATTTCTGGTACAGCAAAATACTTAAAAGAGCAAAATCCAAATATTAAAATCATAGGGGTTGACGCATTTGGTTCTGTTATTAAAAAGTATCATGAAACGCGTGAGTTTGATGAAAAAGAAATTTATCCTTACCGTATTGAAGGTTTAGGTAAAAATTTGATACCAGCAGCTACAGATTTTGATACTATAGATGAGTTTGTTAAAGTAAATGATGAAGATAGTGCACACACAGCACGAGAGATTGCAAGAACTGAAGGCATGTTTGTTGGCTACACATCAGGAGCAGCAATACAAGCCATTAAACAACTTGGTGAAGAAAATAGATTTAAAAAAGACGATTTTGTAGTGATAATTTTTCCAGATCACGGCTCGCGTTATATGAGCAAAGTGTATTGTGATAAATGGATGAACGATCAAGGCTTTTTTGATAGTATTCATGAGGAAGCATCGCAATCAATTGAGTACATAAAATAATACATTTCAAATATTTTGAAGAAATGGTTTTTTGTTTTTTAACAAAAAACCATTTCTTTTTTTAATTTATAAATAATTGAAGTGTAAAAATTATGCTTAAACCAGTTAAATTTTTAATTTTGCAACACTAACTAAGAACTGAAAAACTTCATATCTAAACATAAGTGAACATATATTATTAAGTTCGAAAATTTATGTGTAATTTAAGTTTATATTAAATAGTAGATGAAAGATTTATTTGAGAAGATTTATAAGGACAAAGGGCCTTTAGGGAAATGGGCAGCTCATGCTGAAGGTTATTTTGTGTTTCCTAAACTTGAAGGAGAAATTTCTAATCGTATGAAATTTCAAGGTAAAGATGTGATTACTTGGAGTATAAATGATTATTTGGGTTTAGCAAATCATCCTGAAGTTAGAAAAGTGGATGCAGAAGCTGCTGCCGAGTTTGGTTCTGCTTATCCTATGGGAGCACGTATGATGTCTGGTCACACCAATCTTCATGAGCAATTGCAAAATGAATTAGCTGCTTTCGTTAAAAAAGAAGCGGCCTACCTACTTAATTTTGGTTACCAAGGGATGGTATCTACCATTGATGCTTTGGTTGCTAAAGATGATATTATTGTTTATGACGTTGATGCACATGCTTGTATAATAGATGGTGTGCGTTTACACATGGGTAAGCGTTTTACATATAAACACAATGATGTTGAAAGTTTAGAAAAAAACTTAGAGCGTGCCACTAAAATGGCTGAACAAACTGGTGGAGGTATTTTAGTAATATCTGAAGGTGTGTTTGGAATGCGAGGTGAACAAGGGCGCTTAAAAGAAATTGTTGCACTTAAACAGAAATATAATTTTAGACTTTTTGTAGATGATGCTCATGGTTTTGGAACACTAGGTGCAACTGGTGCTGGCGCAGGTGAGGAGCAAGGTGTACAAGATGATATTGATGTGTATTTCGCCACATTTGCAAAATCCATGGCAAGTACAGGTGCATTTATTGCAGGAGACCAAGAGATAATTGATTATTTAAAATATAATCTGCGTTCTCAAATGTTCGCAAAATCTTTGCAAATGCAACTAGTTAAAGGTGCATTAAAGCGTTTGGATATGTTAAGAACCATGCCAGAGCTTAAGCAAAACCTCTGGAAAGTTGTTGATGCACTTCAATCTGGTTTAAAAGATAGAGGTTTTGATATTGGTACAACGCAAAGTTGCGTAACTCCTGTTTATTTAAAAGGAAGTATTCCTGAAGCAATGGCACTTGTAAAGGATTTACGTGAAAATTACGGTATATTTTGTTCTATAGTAGTGTATCCTGTTATTCCAAAAGGGTTGATTTTGCTTAGAATGATTCCTACAGCTACGCATACGCTTGAAGATGTTAGAGAAACTCTAGATGCATTTGATGCGATACGCGACAGATTAGAAAACGGAACTTATAAGCGTTTATCTGCTGCAGTGATGTCTGCAATGGGCGAATAATAATAAGTAACACTAATACATAAAAAAAGGTTCGATAATACTATCGAACCTTTTTTTTATAAGTATCTTCTATAGGTTTTTCGTTTTCTGTATACTTCAGGATCAAAATGCTTCCAAATTTTTTGAATTGCCAAATTGTCTTCTAGTTCTGGAGTTCTATAGCACATTTCTATACCTTTTTCTTTAAAGGTATGGTAGTATTCATTGAAAATAACGGCATGAACACCTTTGTTTTGATAATCAGGATGAATGCCAATAAGGTAGAACATCACGTCTTTACTATGTTTTTTTGCTTTTAAAATATGAGTAAAACCAAAAGGAAATAGTTTTCCCTTAGTTTTTTGAAGCGCTTTTGCATACCCAGGCATTACAATTGCAAAGCCTATCAATGCATCATCTTTATCAACAACAAATTTTATATATTCTGGGTTAATAAAGCTTATGAATTTCTTTTTAAAATATTCCTTTTGAATATCTGTAATAGCTACGAAACTAGATAAAGATGCATAGGTTTCATTAAATAGATCAAACATTTTATCAGCATAAGGCATTACCTCTTCGGTTTTGGTAAATTTTAATGCTTTTAGTTGATATCTTCTTTTAATGAGTTCTTGTGCTTTGTAAAAAAATTCTGTTTTTACGTTTGCGAATGGAAATCTACTTTCTATATAGCCTTTTTCTTTTGCATAACCAGCGGCTTCGTAATGCTTAATGTAGTAAGGGTGATTATACCAAGTTACCATGGGCGTAACGGCTTCGAAACCGTCATCAATAACACCCACTTTGTCTAAATTAGAAAATCCAACTGGTCCTTCGGTGTATTCTAAGTTGTTTTCTTTTCCAATCTCTTCAACTTTGAGAAGTAAAGCTTTAGACACGTTTAGGTCATCAATAAAATCAAACCAACCAAAGCGCATTTTCTTTTGATTTTGATGTTTAACTTCTAGCCAATTTATTATGGCAGCAACTCTACCTACTAGGGTGTTATTTTTATAAGCTAAAAATAAACGTGCGTCAGCATCTTGAAAAACTGGATTTTCGGTTTTATCGAACGTTTTTAACTCTTGACTTATAATTGGTGGAGTCCAGAATTTTGAATCTTTGTACAGTTTAAACGGAAACTTTACAAAAGCTTTTAAATCGCGTTTAGAAGTAACTTCTTTTATCGTAATCATATATTTATGCGATATGAGTTTTATTTATCAAAATCTTCATCTTTTCTTTTTCGCTTTTTTTCTTTGGTTTCTACGGTATCACCGTTTTTCTTGCGTTTTTTCTTCTTTTTAGTGCCTTTGCTTCTAAGTTTTCGCTCTAATTCTTCTTCGGCTGAATTACCATTATCAATATCTTTGTTTGGATCTTTATGAAAATCAAACCTATAAGAAGCACCAAATGTTAGATTGAATACCGATGGTGTATCTTTTGTATTAAACGTCGCAGCCGTATCCAATTGAAAGTTTTTATTCCACAGATAAGCACCTCCAAAGCGTAATAAATTATCAGCATAAAAATCGCTTTTTATCCCTTGTGTTTCACCAAAAACAACCCATTGCGGACTAAACGAATGTGTTAGGGTTAATATGTATGAGAAATCAGATTGGTCAGTACCAATTCTGTCTTTAATTAAATTCATAACAAACACCCAACCACCATTAAAGTTGTTTTGTGTGGCAATCATCACTTTTGGGCTAAACCCTTCTATTCCTGGAGCCGTGTAAGGGTTGGTTTCTGTATCGTAATTTGCACCAACATATACTGCAACGGCTGGGATCAACGATTTCCATTGAAAACTGTGGTTTGCTTTCCAACTGTACAGATTTGGTTTATTACTTTCGGCATCCTTGTAAGGATCGTAAACTAAGTATTTTGCACCAACTGTAAGAAATCTAAAATTGGAGCGTTTTGTAGCATCAGCAATCGCAGAACGATTGTCAGTAAACGTGTCATTTTGGTAATTTCCTTCAATATTAAGTTCTAATTGCTCAAAAAACAGGCCGTATCTTGCAGCAAAATCAACACCAAAACCAGATACTTCGAAATTTAAAGGTGTATGTTCCTCTTTTATCAAAGTTGGGCCAACTTCAAATTGTAAAACATTGGTACCAACAGAAAACGCACTTCTAGACATACCTGGTCTATTAGAGTTTATCACTTCTGTGTATTGTGCAAAAAGCGAATAATTACAAAAAAAGAGGAGTACTAAAAATACAAATTTTGAGATTTTCATAGAAGCGATTTAGGGTAAGACATTTGCTTAATTAGGGCTTAGTTGGTTTTGTATAATATCAAATATAGATATTTTATCTTTTTTTTATGTTTTTTCAACGTTTTTTAAATAGCTATAATTGTATTTTTGTACAAATTATTAGTTATGCTACAAGAAGCATCAATTGTGGGTTTGGTTAAAATTATCGGGATTATTTTACTCATATACTACGGCGTAAAAATATTATCCCGTTTATTCGCTCCTTTTTTATTACGCTACGTTACAAAAAAGGCAGAAGAAAAGTTTGGCGGACAGTTTAGACAACAACGTACACAGCCTCCTAAACGCGAGGGTGAGATTTCTATTGATAAAATGCCAAAGCAAAAACAATCAAATAAAAATGTTGGCGATTATGTGGATTACGAAGAAATTGACTAATTTCATCCCTTAGTGTTTTTAATTTTTTTTCATGCAGTTTTTATTCAAAAAATCTCTTTCACATTTAATTGTTTTATTAGGTTTTATTGCAATTTCTTTAATTTATTTTAACCCTGTTTTACAGGGAAAACAGATATACCAAAGTGATATTGTACAATACATTGGTATGTCTAAACAGCAAAAGGATTTTAAGGAAAAAACTGGAGAAGAAACCTATTGGACTAATAGTGCATTTGCAGGCATGCCAACCTATCAACTAGGTGCCAGATACCCGCATAACTACATAAAAAAACTAGATGCTGTTTTACGATTTTTACCAAGACCAGCAGATTATCTATTCCTTTATTTATTGAGTTTTTACATTTTACTCTTGGTATTAAGAGTAGAATTTAAACTAGCTGCCTTGGGCGCTTTAGCATTTGGTTTTTCCACGTATTTAATTATTATTCTTGGCGTAGGGCATAACAGTAAAGCGCACGCTATTGCCTATATGCCTTTGGTATTAAGTGGTATTCTTTTAGTATTTCAAAAACGATATATTTTAGGTTTTTTGGTTACAGCTGTTGCCATGGGGTTGGAGTTGGTGGCAAACCATTTTCAAATGACGTACTATTTGTTGCTACTTGTTATAGTTTTAGGAGTGGTTTATTTAATTGATGCCTTTAAAAAGGAAATGTTGCCGCATTTTTTTAAATCTATAGGTGTTTTAGTGGGGGCAGTAATTTTGGCAATAGGTTTAAATGCTACAAATGTGCTAGCTACTCAAGAATACGTAAAACACAGCACAAGAGGTAAAAGTGAATTGACTACAAACCCTGATGGTTCTCCAAAAGAAGTAACTAAAGGACTTGATAAAGATTATATTACACAATTTAGTTACGGTGGTTGGGAAACATTTAATTTGTTTATCCCAAGATTTATGGGTGGTGGAAATGCCGAAACTTTAGGTAAAGATTCAAATATTTATGATGTTGTTAGGAAATTAGGAGCTTCACCTGCGCAAGCCTTAGAACAAGCTGAAAATGCGCCAATGTATTGGGGAGAACAACCCATTGTAGAAGCGCCTGCTTATGTTGGTGCAGTTATTTTATTTTTGTTTGTTTTTGCTTTGTTTTTAGTAAAGGGGCGATTAAAATGGTGGCTTGTTGGTGGAACAATTCTATCTTTATTGTTATCCTACGGAAAGAATTTAAATTTTTTAACAGACTTTTTTATCGATTACGTACCGCTATACAATAAGTTTAGAGCGGTTACCTCCATACAAGTTATTTTAGAATTGTGTATTCCTGTGCTGGCTGTTTTTGGACTAGTACGATTATTCAATGATTTTAATAAAGATGAAGAAAAACTTAAAGCATTAAAATTTGCTGCACTAATAACGGGAGGTTTGGCTTTGGTGTTTTTATTGTTTGGACATTCAATGTTTGATTTTGTTGGTGCTAACGATGGTAGATACATACAAGCTTTGGGGCAAGATTTTATAAGAGCTGTAAAGGAGGACAGAAAAGCTATTTTTACTGCAGATACCATAAGGTCACTAATTCTGGTGCTGCTTTCCGCAGGATTAATTTTTGGGTATTTAAAAAATAAGATAAAGGAGCGTTGGGTTTTAGTTGGTTTTGCCGCTTTAATTTTGTTTGATTTGGTAGGGGTAAACCGCCGTTATGTAAATGAAGATGATTTTGTGTCGTCCATACAAATGTCTAAGCCTTTTACTGCAAATAAGGTAGATGCACAAATACAAAATGATAAGTCGCATTTTAGAGTGTTTGATTTGGTTTCAGGACCATCAAAACCGTCTTACTTTCATAATTCTTTAAATGGCTATAATGCTGCTGAATTAAAACGCTACCGCGAAGTTTTCGATTGGTATGTTTCTCGAAATAACATTAACGTATTAAGTATGCTTAATACTAAATATATTATTGCTCAAGATGAAGAAGGCAAGGTGTTTCCTTACGTAAACGATGCTGCTAATGGAAATGCTTGGTTTATAGAAAAATTAAAACCCGTTGAAGATGCTAATTCAGAAATTAGGAACTTAGATAGTTTAGATACTAAAAGAGTGGCTTTAATTAATAAAAGTGTACTCAGTAAAACGACCATTTCAAAACAAGATTTTACACTAGATTCCTTAGCAAATATTAGTGTTGTAGACTATCAACCCAATTATATTAAATACAAAACAAGCAACCAAAATGCTGGTTTTGCAGTGTTTTCAGAGATTTATTACCCAAAAGGTTGGAAGGCTACTATTAATGGGAAACCTGCTAACTCCACTAGAGTTAATTATATTTTAAGAGGTATGGAAATTCCAGCAGGAACACATGTAATAGAGTTTAAGTTTGACCCTGATGTGGTTAAAATAGGTAGTTCTATTTCATTAGCAAGTTCAGCAATATTAGCAATTTTACTGCTTTTAGGTGTTTTTTACGAGTTTAAGAAACCAAAAGCGCGTGCCTAAAAAAGTACTTATAATAGCGTATTATTGGCCGCCTGCGGGTGGACCTGGAGTACAACGTTGGCTTAAATTTGTAAAATATTTGCCAGAATTTAATATTGCGCCTGTTGTTTTTGTGCCAAAAAATGCCAGTTATCCTATTATAGATAAAAGTCTAGAGGCTGAAGTATCAAAAGCAGTAGAGGTTATAAAACTACCAATTTCTGAACCTTATAAATTCGCAAACTTTTTTTCAAAAGGAAAAACTAAAGCTATTAGTAAAGGTATCATTAGTGCACATAAAAAACAGTCGTTAACCGAAAAAACACTTCTTTATTTAAGAGGTAATTTTTTTATACCTGATGCAAGAGTAGGTTGGGTAAAACCCGCAACATCATTTCTTTTAGATTATATTCCAAAACATAATATTGAAACCATAATTACCACAGGGCCACCACATAGTATGCACTTAATTGGTTTAAATTTAAAGCGAAAGTTAGGTATGCGATGGGTGGCAGATTTTCGCGATCCTTGGACAACTATTGGTTATCATAAGCAGCTGAAATTAAGTGCCTCTTCTCAAAAAAAGCATAAATCTTTAGAACAACAAGTATTAACAGAAGCTGATGATGTTATTGTAACATCTTCGGTTACTAAACAGGAATTTAAAAATATAACGCATCAACCTATTACAGTAATTACAAATGGGTATGATGATGAAGTAACACAACCTATTGCACTAGACACTAAATTTACGATTGCCCATATAGGTTCGTTATTATCTAAGCGAAATCCAGAAATACTTTGGAAAGCCTTTGCAGATTTAGTTAGCGAACATGATAATTTTGCAACCGATTTTCAGCTAAATTTAGTAGGTTTTGTTAGTGAAGATATTCTTGAAACGCTTGTTAAGTATAATTTGATGCGCTATACAAACGATGTGGGTTATGTTTCACATATAGAGTCAATTGCCTATCAAAAAAAATCGCAAGTACTTCTACTTATTGAAATAGATTCTGAAGACACAAAAAGTATTATTCCTGGAAAGCTTTTCGAATATATGGTTTCTAACAGGCCTATACTTGCAGTTGGCCCTTCTGGATCAGACATAGAGCGTATTATAAAAAATACCAATACTGGTGTATTCTTTAATTATGAAGATTTAGAATCACTTAAAAAAACTATATTAGAATATTATAAGCTATACAAGAGCGGTAGTTTACAAACTAATCCCGTTGGTTTGGAGCTTTTTCATAGAAAAGCACTCACAAAGGCGTTGTCAAAGTTATTATAATGGGTATTGTAGTATCTCAATCATTTAAAAACATTATTTCTACCTATATAGGTTTTGCTATTGGTGCAATAAATACGATGTTTTTGTATACCAATTTTATGAGCGACACCTACTTTGGCTTGGTGGGTTTTGTACTATCTGCAGCTTACGTTATGATGCCATTAGCCGCATTTGGCGTATACAACACTTTAGTTAAGTTTTATTCGCAATTTAAAACAAGAACGTCATTAAATAGCTTTTTAACTCTCATGCTATTTTTACCGCTTGCGGTAATTATACCAATATCTATTATAGGTTTTTTGGGATATGATACCATTGCAGGCTTTTTGGCTACAGAAAATACAGAGATAAAGCATTACCTATGGCATATCCTAATAGTTGCTGGGGCTTTGGCCTATTTTGAGGTTTTTTATGCTTGGGTTAAAGTGCATTTGCAAACAGTGTACGGTAATTTTATGAAAGAAGTCTTTCATAGGTTTGGAACCATGATTTTGTTATTCGCTTTATATCTTGATTTTATACAGGTAGACCAATTTATATTAGGTTTAGTAGTGGTTTATATATTGCGAATGTTAGCGATGATGTTGTATGCGTTTAGTGTGCATTTACCTGTGCTAACGTTTAAAAAAATTAATAACTTAACAAGCGTACTAAAATACTCTTTACTTATAATTTTGGCAGGTTTAATTGCTACACAACTTTTAGATATTGATAAAGTAATGTTAGGTAAGTATTTGCATGTAAGTAATATAGCTTATTATAATGTTGCTGTTTTTATTGCTACAGTAATTGCTGTACCGCAACGGGCAATGCATCAAATTTTATTACCAATGTCTGCTAAATATTTGAATGATAAGGATATTGACAGTTTAGCAGATTTATACAAGCGTAGTTCGTTAAACTTATTTATAGTAGGTGGGTTAATATTTTTACTTATTGTTTTAAATATAAATCAACTCTACTACATAATTGCTGATGAATACAGAGCGGGATTATATGTAGCTATTTTAATAAGTATTTCTAAGCTGTACGACACTTTATTAGGCAGTAATAACGCGATTTTGTTTAATAGCGATTATTACAGAATAGTACTTGTATTGGGTATTGCCATTGTGGTATTAATGGTTTTATTAAATGTTATTTTAATTCCTAAATATGGGTTAAATGGTGCTGCATTAGCAACTTTTATTGCCGTATGCCTTTACAATACTGCGAAGGTATATTTTGTTTATAAAGGGTTTAAAATATTACCTTTTACACAAAAAACCTTAAAAACTGCTATGGTTTTAATAGTCATGGTTTTTGTATTTTACTTTTGGGACTTTTGGTTTCATCCTCTTTTGAATATAGCTTTAAAATCAATTGTCATTACATCAGTTTTTACTATTGTTGTATACAAATTAAAGTTATCAGATGATATTAGTACGATGCTGCATAAAGTTTTAAAGAAACAATAAAAACAGAAAACCCTACGATGTTGCTTTGAGGCATACATATCGCAGGGCTTTCTTAACTAACCAACCAAAATTTATTATCGTCTTCTACGAGTAGAATTAGATGTTGTATTTTTATTTCTAGATGAGCTTCTACTTTGCGTTGCTCTAGAATTTGTTTGTCTTGTATTTTTTATAACACGCGAAGCAGGTTTTGGTGTGCTTCTAGAAGATCTATTCACGGTTTGTCCAGCGCTTCTAGTTGTGCTTTGTCTATTATATGTACGAGTATTATTAGCTTTTGGTTTTTTAATAACCGTGGTGCTTCTATTTCTCGTAACTTGCTGAGTGTTGTTTCGTTTTGGGTTTTTTATAACTCTAGCGTTACTTTGTCTTTTAATAGTGTTTCTGTTATTTACAGAACGCTCGCGTCTTACAGTGTTATTTCCTCTATTTTCAACTCTAGAATTTGTTTTATTAATAGTTCTATTTGTGTTACCTCTGTTATTAGTACTCGCAATTCTTCTTGAATTGTTATTTCTATTAATAGTGTTTCTTTCTACAGATCGTCTAGTATTAGCAACAGTATTTACTTTTGTTCTGTTTCTTGCACTTCTGTTAACTGTAGCATAGTCTCTGTTTCTTACTATAGTATTGCCTCTTCTTGTAGCAATTGCAGTTCTAGGTCTAAAATTGTTTCTAAACGGCCTGTTGTAAACATATCTTACAGGTGTATAAAACTGTCTGTATGGTCTGTTATACACAACGCAATGGTTAAATAATGGTGCGCTGTAAAAACGATGCCATGGTCTAAACACATAACTGCGATTCCATCTATTTATAAATCCATTATAGTGTGAAAATCTGTTAAATCTATCGTAGTGTACATAAAGTCCCCCAATACGGTTTATGCGACCAAAATTATTATAAAACACATTTACATTTCCTACTTGAATTACACGACCGTAAAAATCATAAAATATAGGTGTGTTTTCTATTTGAATAATAGCTCCAAACTCATCATATTGCACAAAAGCGTTATAGTTGAATCCAGAATTAAACGTAACATTAGTATTACGAGCACCTAAAGAAATAGCTAAATCTGGCTGATGTCTTAAGATATTAAAATCAAATTGACCATCTCGAAATATTGAAAACTCAATACCATTTTCAACAAATATGAAAGCATTGCTGTAACCTCTGTAAAATGTTGATACAGTATTAGTGTTTAAGTTGGTTGTAGCGGTAGCAGAAAATCCTCCCAGGATTATAGCTGCTAATAAAAGTATGACCTTTTTCATAATTGTTAAATTTTAAGGGTTCGCTTAGGTAATTACAAACAGCGTGCCAAAAAATATAAACAATTATAAATCAGTATTTTAAGTTTTTTTGAGTTTGAAAAAATAGCATCAAAAACATATTTTAGTTTAGATAATAAGCGAAAGCTTCTAAAATCACATGTTCATCTACCAAACAATCAATTTTAGTTTTACCGATGTCTTCTAGTAAAACAAAATTAATGTTACCGTGAGAATTCTTTTTATCATATTTAAGTAAATTGATAATAGGTGCATAGTCAGCTTCATCAATTACCACATTGCCATAATACTTTTTAATTAGGCTTTTAATACTGTTTGCTTTATTTTCAGGAAAACCAGCCAATTCTTTAGAAATGTATAGTGCTAGCACCATGCCTATAGCAATAGCTTCTCCATGTAGCAAATCAGTTTTATTGGGATTGCTTAAAAAATACGATTCAATAGCATGCCCAAGCGTATGCCCAAAATTTAGAGTTTTTCTAAGTCCGTTTTCTAAAGGATCTTTATCTACTACATTTTTTTTAATTAAAACAGACTCGTAAATCAATGTATCTAAGTCATCTAGAGTTAATTCAGAAAAATTATTAAATTTATTCCAATAACTTTCACTAGTTATCAAACCGTGTTTTAGCATTTCTGCTAGTCCAGATCGCATTTGTTCTTGCGGTAGTGTATCTAAATATTTAGTATCAATCAATACTATATCAGGTGTGCTAATTACACCAATTTGATTTTTTAAAGTTCCTAAGTCTACTCCTGTTTTTCCACCAACAGAAGCATCAACCATTGCTAATAATGATGTAGGAACGTTAATATAAGCAACACCTCTTTTAAATGTAGATGCTACAAAACCACCCAAATCTGTTACTACGCCACCACCAATATTTATAAGTAAACATTTTCTATCACCATCTAAATCTGATAGTGTATTCCAAACGCCAACACAAGTGTCTATAGTTTTGTGAATTTCACCTGCTTCAATTTCTATGATTTCAATAGTTTTAGTATATTCTAACTTCGACATGAAATAAGGAAGACAATGCTTATGCGTGTTATTGTCTACCAAAACAAAAATTTTAGAAAAATTATGTTGTTTTATATGCGCATTTAGTGAAGGATAACAAACTTCATTAAAATGAATAATGCCATTATTTGCTGTTATGGAATCCATAAAAATCTCTTGTTAATTAGCATGCGAAATTAAGTAGATTTTAACAAATAAGGTAATTTGAGTATAATTATATTTGTGAAAAGTAGTGTAATGATTTTTAGAAATATTTTTGATAATACGGAAGTAGCATTTAGTCTTAAAAGCGACTCTCAGTTAGAGCGCGCGTATTTTTTATTTAAAATGATATCGGTTGAGCCACTAGTAAGAATTGGTACAGCAGCTACTAATTTTGCGCTTAAGGCGAATTTACCCATTGAAGGTTTAATTCGTTCTACTGTATTTGATCATTTTTGTGGCGGTATTAATGAAGAAGATTGTTTACCAGTAATTAATGGTATGTATGAGAAAGGTGTAAGTTCTGTACTAGATTATTCGGTAGAAGGTAAAGAGAGTGAACAAGAATTTGACAATGCTTTACAAACTGTTTTAAATATTATTGAGTTTGCTAAAGCTCTAGATGCTATACCAATTGCGGTGTTTAAACCCTCTGGTTTTGGGCGTTTTAAATTATATGAGAA
>CALDUF010000107.1 GCA_937923515.1 uncultured Flavobacteriaceae bacterium | reverse complement strand
GGCTTCTTGTTGCGATTTTGCTTCGGTATAAATTCTAATAATGGGTTCTGTATTACTTTTTCTAAGATGTACCCAGCTTTCAGAAAAATCTATTTTTACGCCATCTATGGTAGTGAGTTGCTCGTTTTGGTAACGATTTTCCATAGTTTTTAAAATGCCATCAACATCTAATTCTGGTGTTAGTTGTATTTTCTTTTTACTCATAAAGTAATTTGGATACGTTTTTCGTAGCTCACTTACTTTCATGTCTTTTTCGGCAAGTAAACTCAAAAATAGTGCGATACCCACTAAGGCATCGCGCCCGTAATGAATTTCTGGATAAATAATACCACCGTTACCTTCACCACCAATTACTACTTTATTTTTTTTCATGAGTTTTACCACGTTTACTTCACCTACTGCAGAGGCCTCGTACATGCCGCCATGTTTTTCGGTAACATCTCGTAATGCACGTGTGGAACTCATGTTACTTACAGTGTTACCTGGGTTGTGGCCCAATACATAATCTGCACAGGCTACCAGGGTGTATTCTTCGCCAAACATATCGCCATTTTCGTCCATAAAGGCCAAACGGTCTACATCTGGATCTACCACAATACCAAAATCTGCATTATGCTTTTTTACAGCATCAGATAAATCGGTTAAATGCTCTTTTAAAGGTTCTGGGTTATGAGGAAAATGCCCGTTAGGTTCGCAGTACAACTCCACAACATCAACACCTAAACGCTCTAATAATAAAGGAATTACAATACCACCTGTAGAGTTTACACCGTCTACAACAACTTTAAAGTTTTGCGCTTCTATGGCTTTTACGTTTACTAAAGGTAAATCTAAAACTTCAATAATATGTAAATCGAAATAGGCTTTATTTTTGGTAATTTTTCCTAAGCTATCAACATCGGCAAATTCTATGGTATTACTTTCTGCAAGCTCTAAAATTTTAGCGCCTTCTTCAGCATCTAAAAACTCGCCTTTTTCGTCTAGAAGTTTAAGTGCATTCCATTGTTTTGGGTTGTGGCTTGCAGTTAAAATTATACCGCCATCGGCATGTTCCATAGGTACAGCAACTTCAACCGTAGGTGTTGTAGATAGGCCTAAATCAATTACATGAATGCCTTGCCCCACTAGCGTTTGCATTACTAAACTCTGTATCATTTTACCAGAAATTCTAGCATCTCTACCTACTACTACAGTATAATTGTCTTTTGTTCTGTTTTGCTTTAACCATGCCCCATAAGCAGCAGCAAATTTAACCGCATCAATAGGTGTTAAGTTTTCACCAACGCTTCCGCCAATAGTGCCTCGTATTCCAGATATAGATTTTATAAGTGTCATATCTCTATTTTAAATTTAGAGACAAATATACATTTTCAAAATTGTATTTGTTACACTGGAATTATGTAAATTTCCGCAATGAACTATTTAGCGCATATTTATTTATCTGGTGATGATGATTTGGTGACCATTGGAAATTTTATTGCAGATGGTATTAAAGGGCAACGCTACAAAAACTACGATAGAGATATACAAATTGGAATTTTATTACATCGGCATATTGATACGTTTACTGATAGTCATAAAACAGTAAGACAAAGCACCAAAAGACTACATAAAAAATACAGTCACTATTCTGGAATTATAGTTGATATTTTATACGATCATTTCTTAGCTAAAAACTGGAGTAAATACAGTGAAACACCACTAAAACACTACGTGGAACATTTTTACACCTCATTAAACGACAACTATGAGGTATTGCCTGCGCGTATTCAAAAAATGATGCCTTATATGATTACGGATAACTGGCTGCTTAGTTATGCTACAATTGAAGGCATATCAAAAGTATTATCAGGCATGAACCAAAGAACCAAAAACAGATCGGGAATGGATGAAGCCGTGATTGAGTTAGAAGCGTTTTACAACGAATTTGAAGAAGAATTCACCAGCTTTTTTGATGAACTTATTAGGTTTTCAAAAGAAAAAATTACCGAATTACGCACCACCTTATAATATGCATAGAAAAGACGAAATTACGTTTTAAACGCACCTCTTAAAAACTTCGAATTTTAAATACGAAGCGTTTTGCTAATTTTAATCAAAATCGATGCAATACGCATTACATAGGATGATATGTTTGTAGGAAATGCAGGTTGTCGAAAGGATAATACGGCTATCGGTTTTTAGTGATTATATTTCTGTAAGTAAATGATATTTGATACTTTAGAGCCATAGAAGCCTCAACCTATCTTGACCGATGACATTAAAAAAACCAATAAAACTTATACTTGGCGTTGTTACGTTTTTAACACTGCCTAGTCTCCTGTTTTTTGGATATTTATATTTTAAACACCATCAAGATATTCCATTAGGTACCGAAGGCACTAGTGCCAATAATCTTGCCACTAAAATGCTAGTGGCTTTAAATTATGAAGCCTATACAAGTACAGATTATATAGAATGGACTTTTAAAAACAGACGCCACTACGAGTGGAAGAAAACCGAACGTATTTGCGAGGTGTTTTGGAAAGACTATAAAATACGGTTAGACTTAAAAGACCATACACAAAGTAAAGCTTTTGTTCATGGTTTTACTATTAAAGGCGAAATGGGTGAAGCTCTTGTTAACGAAGCTCTAGATTATTTTAAAAATGATGTGTTTTGGTTAATTGCACCATTTCAAGTATTTAATGAAGGTGTGTCTAGAAAACTAGTTGCATTACCTAACAACGAAAACGCACTACTCGTAAATTATGGCAATGGCGACACCTATTTATGGCACTTTGATGACTCTGGGAAACCCAAAAGCTTTAATATGTGGGATAGTAAAACCCCAATTGACGGCTTAGAAGCTTCGTGGAATGATTGGCAGGTTGTAGAAACGGGTGCAAAACTACCTACGTTTCATAAATTTTTGTTTTTTGGTATAGAAATCACCGATATTAAAACCGAATAATTACTACTAGTTTTAACGCTTTTATAACAGCAACCTCACTTCATTATTAATATCAAAAAACGTAACTTCGCAACTTTGCGTTGCTATGACTGAATTTGAAGAAAAAATTGAAGTAAAAGGTGCCAGAGTGCACAACTTAAAAAATATTGATGTCTCTATTCCCAGAGAAAAACTAGTGGTGATTACTGGTTTGTCTGGAAGCGGAAAATCGTCTTTAGCTTTTGATACCATTTATGCTGAAGGCCAACGCCGTTATATAGAAACGTTTTCGGCGTATGCGCGTCAGTTTTTAGGAGGTTTAGAACGTCCTGATGTTGATAAAATTGATGGCTTATCGCCAGTAATCGCCATTGAGCAAAAAACCACGAGTAAATCGCCGCGTTCTACGGTTGGTACCATCACTGAAATTTATGATTTTTTACGTTTGCTATATGCAAGGGCAAGCGATGCGTACAGTTACAACACTGGCGATAAAATGGTAAGCTACAGCGATGCGCAAATAAAACAACTTATTCTAAAGGATTTTGAAGGCAAACGCATAAATATACTTGCACCTGTTGTACGTTCTAGAAAAGGGCATTATCGCGAGCTTTTTGAGCAAATTGCAAAACAAGGCTTTGTTAAAGTACGTACTGATGGTGACATTAGAGACCTTGTAAAAGGTATGAAGCTAGACCGTTACAAAACGCACGATATTGAAATTGTGATAGACCGACTAGTTGTTAACGATGCAGCTGATAATGACAAAAGACTTTCTGAAAGCATTAATACGGCCATGTATCACGGTGATGATGTTTTAATGGTGATTGACCAAGATACGAATGAAGCACGTTATTTTAGCAGGAATTTAATGTGTCCGTCTTCAGGAATTTCATATCCAAATCCAGAGCCTAATAATTTTTCTTTTAATTCGCCAAAAGGCGCGTGTGCTAATTGTAATGGTATTGGTGAGCTGTATCAAGTAAATGAGACTAAAATTGTTCCAGACGATAGTTTGTCTATAAAAAGTGGCGCACTGGCACCACACGGTCCTGAAAAGAAAAGCTGGATTTTTAAACAGTTTGAAACCATTGCACAACGCTTTAATTTTAAACTTACCGATGCGTATAAAGATATTCCAGAAGCTGCAAAACAGGTTATTTTATATGGTGGTAACGAAAAGTTTTCTGTTGAAAGTAAAACTCTAGGTGTTACTAGAGACTATAAGATAGATTTTGAAGGTGTTGCCAATTTTATTGAAAATCAATATAAAACTGCAGATTCCACCTCTTTAAAACGTTGGGCAAAAGAGTATATGGATAAGATTAAATGTCCGGTTTGCGAAGGTTCAAGATTAAAAAAAGAATCGCTGTATTTTAAAGTGAATAATAAAAATATAGCAGAATTGGCAAATACTGATATTGTAGAATTAGCGGAATGGTTTAAGGAGTTACACCAACACCTATCAGAAACGCAGCTTAAAATTGCCGAAGAGATTTTAAAGGAAATAAAAACACGATTACAATTTTTGCTAGATGTTGGGTTGGATTATTTGGCCTTAAATCGAAGTTCAAAAACACTTTCTGGTGGCGAAGCACAGCGCATACGGCTAGCGACACAAATTGGATCGCAATTGGTTGGTGTACTTTATATTTTAGATGAACCTAGTATTGGCTTACACCAGCGGGATAATGAAAAATTGATAAATTCGCTGGTATCGTTGCGAGATATTGGCAACTCTGTTATTGTGGTTGAGCATGATAAAGATATGATTGAGCGTGCCGATTATGTGATTGATATTGGCCCGAAAGCAGGAAAACACGGCGGCGAAATAATAAGCAAAGGCACGCCTGAAGCATTAAAAACACACAACACACTAACAGCCGATTATTTAAATGGCAATAAGGCTATAGAAGTTCCTAAAACACGTAGAAAAGGCAACGGAAAATTTTTAGAATTAAAAGGCTGCACAGGAAACAATTTAAAGAATGTTTCGGTTAAACTTCCATTAGGGCAAATGATAGGCATTACAGGTGTATCAGGTAGCGGAAAATCTACATTAATTAACGAAACCCTCTACCCTATTTTAAACGCATACTATTTTAACGGCGTAAAAAAACCAATGCCGTACAAAAGTATTAAAGGCTTAGAACATATTGATAAGGTGATTGACATTAACCAATCGCCCATAGGAAGAACGCCACGAAGTAATCCTGCAACGTACACCAAAACTTTTGATGAAATAAGAAGCCTTTTTGCAAAAGTGCCAGAAGCTATGATTAGAGGTTATAAAGCAGGACGCTTTAGTTTTAATGTGGCAAATGGGCGTTGCGAAACCTGTAAAGGTGGTGGTTTGCGAGTTATTGAAATGAATTTTCTTCCAGATGTGTATGTGGAATGTGAAACCTGCCAAGGCAAACGCTTTAACAGAGAAACTTTAGAGATTCGTTACAAAGGTAAAAACATTAGCGATGTGCTTAACATGACCATCAATGAAGCTGTTGGTTTTTTTGAACATATTCCAAAAATATTCAAAAAGCTAAAAACCATACAAGATGTAGGTTTAGGGTATATTACCTTAGGCCAACAAAGCACCACGCTTTCTGGTGGTGAAGCGCAACGTATAAAGCTTGCAACAGAATTGAGTAAACGCGATACAGGCAACACCTTTTATATTCTAGACGAACCTACTACAGGATTACATTTTGAAGATATTAGAGTGCTAATGCTAGTTTTAAATAAATTAGTAAACAAAGGCAATACCGTACTAATAATAGAACACAATTTAGACGTTATAAAAACCGTTGATTATATTGTAGACATTGGTTACGAAGGCGGTAAAGGTGGTGGGACAGTTGTTGCTAAAGGCACGCCAGAGCAAATTATTAAAGATAAAAAAAGTTATACCGCTAAGTTTTTGAAAAAAGAACTCGAAGCTTCTGCTTAACCATGCACCATCAGTTGTGCTTAAACAAAACTTAAGTTAACTCAAATAAGTAGAAACCGTGCCTTTGCAATAAATAATACTTACATTAAGGTTTGAAATCATTAAACCTTAATTATTATGAGAAGTTTACTTTGGCTAGTAGCTGTTATTTGCATTATTGGGTGGTTGCTTGGTTTATTAGGCATAATACCCGGATTAGGAACAAACAGTTTAATACATATTTTATTAGTTGTGGCTATAATAGCTGTACTATATAATATTATACGAGGGAGAAGACCTTTATAAATATAAAAAATCTGTAACTCAAAAGGGATAAACTTTTCTTAAGTTTATCCCTTTTTTGATATGCTTTTGTTATTTTGCAAACAAAAAATAACGTAATAATCTTTATGAGAAAAGAACAAAGACATAAAAGCTGGAACGAAATAAAAACAAACGATTCATGGGCCATATTTAAAATTATGGGTGAATTTGTATCTGGCTTTGAAAAAATGAGTAAAATAGGGCCTTGTGTCTCTATTTTTGGGTCAGCACGTACCAAACCAAACGATCCGTATTACGAGTTAACCGTTAAAGTTGCAGAAAAAATTGTAGAATCTGGTTATGGTGTTATCACTGGTGGTGGTCCTGGTATTATGGAAGCTGGTAATAAAGGTGCGCATTTAGGCGGTGGTACGTCTGTAGGCTTAAATATAGATTTACCGTTTGAACAACATGACAATCCATATATAGATGCTGATAAGAGTTTAGATTTTGATTATTTCTTTGTACGCAAAGTAATGTTTGTAAAATATTCTCAGGGATTTGTAGTAATGCCTGGTGGCTTTGGCACGCTTGACGAACTATTTGAAGCGATTACACTTATTCAAACACATAAAATTGAAAAATTTCCGATAATTCTTGTAGGGAAATCGTTTTGGGAAGGACTAATAGCTTGGATTAAGTCAACACTTTTAGAACAAAATGGCAATATTAGTGCTAAAGACATGGATTTAATTCATTTGGTTGATACTGAAGATGAAGTCATTGAAATTTTAGATACGTTCTATAAAAAGTCTAGATTAACGCCTAACTTCTAAATTATACCTCACATCTAATACTTAAGGCTTAAGTATAATAATTCGTTATATTACTCCGCCTTATATCAAATCTAAAAATTAAACGTATAATTTGAAGCCCTGTTTTTTAACTTACATATTACTTATAGCCTGTAGTTGCATTGGTTATGGACAAAATAGTATTGACATCAAAGCAAATTTTGATGTTGACACTAAGCGTGTTGCCATAAATCAAGTAATTAGCTATAAAAATACTTCAAAAGACACCCTTAATTCTATTTATTTAAACGATTGGAGCAATAGTTTTTCGTCCAAGAAAAGCGATTTAGCCATTCGGTTAGCCGACGAATACATCAATAGGTTTCACTTAGCAAACGATGCGGTTCGTGGGCATACCAAAATAGATGCTATATTTCAAAATAACAATAGTTTATCCTATAGTAGACCACAGGATAAAATTGATGTGATTAAGGTGGAATTAAACACGCCATTAGCTCCAAATACGTCATATACCATACAACTTAAATACTCTGTAAAAATTCCAAGCGATCAATTTACAGGTTATGGCTATACAAAAAACAACGATTTTAATTTAAGATATTGGTATATTACACCTGCTGTTTATAATTCTGAATGGCAATATTTTAGCAACAAGAATTTAAATGATTTATTTATACCAAATTCTGATATAAATTTAACACTTACATATCCTCAAGATTATACGATAACTTCAGAATTAAATGTTATAGAATCAAACTTTAATGATGCTATAGCAACAACACAACTAAGTGGAAAAAACAGAAATAGTAACAAGTTGTACTTGAGCAAAACCTCCAATTTTAAGTCAATTAAAAACGATAATATTGAGATAGTTTCTGATTTAAATGATAAAAATATAGATGTTGTGGATAAAGTATTGATTAATGATAAGGTCATTAATTACATTACTGATAATTTGGGAGCATACCCGCATGAAAAACTGTTACTTACTGAGATTGATAATGCCAACGATCCTGTATATGGCTTAACATCATTACCAAAGTTTTTACAACCATTTTCAAATGAGTTTGAATACGAAATGCGAGTGCTTAAAGTAACACTACACAATTATTTAGAACACACACTTATAGTTAACCCTAGAAAAGACCACTGGCTCTTAGATGGTATTCAAATTTATTTTTTAATGAAATACGTTGAAGAACACTATCCAGACATGAAACTTTTAGGAAGACTTGCCAATATTTGGGGAATTAGAGCGTTTCATGCGGCAGATTTAAGTTATAACGATAAGTATACACTTGGTTTTATGAGTATGGTGCGCACTAATAGAGACCAACCATTAACCATGCAAAAAGACTCGCTTTTAAAATTTAACAGCAACATTGCAAACAAATACAAAGCTGGGATTGGGCTAAAATATTTGGATGATTTTATAAATCACGACGTTCTAGAGCACGCTATTAAGCCCTTTTTGGAAGCTAATAAATTAAAGGAAACCTCTTCGGCAGCGTTTGAGAGCTTTTTGAAATCGAAAACCGAAAAAAATATCGATTGGTTTTTTGATGATTATTTAGATACTCGAAAAAAGATTGATTTTAAAATTAAAAACGTTGTTCAAACAGAGGATTCTATTACTGTAACTATAAAAAACAAACACGACAATAGCATGCCAGTGTCACTGTACGCTTTAAATAACGATAGTATTATTTCTAAATACTGGGTAGAGCATATAGAAGACAGAAAAACGCTTACAATACCAAAAAACAACGCCAACAAACTTGTTTTAAACTATAATAGCGTGGCGCCAGAATACAACTTAAGAGATAATTGGAAATCTTTAAAAGGCTTCTTTTTTAACAATAAGCCTTTACAATTTAGGCTGTTTCAAGATGTAGAAGACCCTAACTACAATCAGGTATTTTTTATGCCAATAGTAGAATTTAACAATATTTACGACGGACTAAATTTAGGTGCCAAAGTATATAATGGTACACTGCTGCGTCGTAATTTAAAATACAAAATACAACCACAGTACTCAGTAGGTTCTAAAACACTTACTGGAGGCGCATCAGCTTCTATGACGCATTTTTTTGAAAACAGAAACTTGTTTGCCTTAACCTATGGCGCTAGCTATTCGTATCGAAGTTATGCCGAAGACTTGTTTGTAAGCCGCATTACACCATCAATTTTATTTTCATTTAGAGAAGACAATGATTTTAGATCTAACAAAAGAAAATCATTGCGATTGCGATTTTTAGATTTTAATCAAGATAGAGATCCGCTAAACCCAAACAGTAGCGACGAACCAAATTACAGTGTATTTAACGCACGTTATATTCACTCTAATGATAATTTAATTAATTTTAGCAAGTGGTATGCAGATTTTCAGGTATCACAAACATTTAGTAAACTTTCGTTTAACTACGAATTCAGGAAATTATTTGAGAGTAATCGTCAACTTAACATTCGTTTTTTTACGGGGGTTTTTCTTGAAAACAATAACGATTTAAGTTCAGATTATTTTAGTTTTGCATTAGACAGACCCACAGATTATCTATTTGAATACAATTATTTAGGACGATCAGAAGATTCTGGTATCTTTAGCCAACAGTTTATAGAGGCCGAAGGTGGTTTTAAATCACAATTAGAAGTGCCGTTTGCGAACCAATGGATAAGTACCACTAATGTTAGCACAAGTATTTGGCGTTATATATTGGCCTATGGCGACTTTGGATTGGTAAAAAATAGATTCGATGCGCCAAAATTTGTGTACGATTCTGGTATTCGTATAAACTTAGTAACCGATTATTTTGAGATTTTCTTCCCCGTATACTCTAATTTAGGTTGGGAGATTGCACAACCCAACTACGATCAAAAAATAAGATTTAAATTTACAGTAGACCCGCAATCGCTTCTAGGACTTTTTAGAAGGCGGTGGTATTAACATATTCACATATATTTTAGTGTTTTTATGAAAATATTTTAAAACACCGCAGTTATTTTAATATTTATTACAATTTTCACATTTTTTTAAGAGTCGTTTTCATTGCATTAACCGTTAGTTTTTCTTAATTTTGCATGCGCTCTTAACCAACAAAAATGCAACCACTAGAAGACTTAAAAGACAATATATCATTCGACGATTTTAAAGCTGAAGTCTTAAACGACTATAAAATGGCAGCACTAAGTCGAGAATGCAGTCTGTTAGGGCGTCGCGAAGTGCTTACAGGAAAAGCAAAGTTTGGCATTTTTGGTGACGGTAAAGAAATACCACAGTTAGCCATGGCAAAAGCCTTTAAACTTGGCGATTGGCGTTCTGGATACTACCGCGACCAAACGTTTATGATGGCTATTGGCGCACTTACTATAGAGCAGTTTTTCGCAGGCTTGTACGCTAATACAAATTTAGAATTAGAACCAATGTCAGCAGGTCGCCAAATGGGTGGCCATTTTGTAACACATAGTTTAGACGAAAATGGCGATTGGAAAAATTTAGCAAAACAATACAACTCTAGTGCAGATATTTCGCCCACGGCAGGACAAATGCCACGGCTTTTAGGACTTGCACAAGCCTCTAAAATTTTTAAACAATTACAAGATTTTAATTCTAGTAAATTCTCAGAAAACGGTAATGAAGTCGCTTGGGGCACTATTGGTAACGCCAGTACAAGCGAAGGTTTGTTTTTTGAAACTATAAATGCTGCAGGTGTACTTCAAGTACCTATGGTAATTAGTATTTGGGACGATGAGTATGGTATTTCAGTACATGCAAAACACCAAACCACTAAAGAAAATATTTCAGAAATATTAAAAGGATTTCAACGCGATAAAAACCTTAAAGGTTTTGAAATTTTACGTGTTAAAGGTTGGGATTATGCCAATTTGGTTGCAACATATCAAGAAGCCAGTGCTATAGCACGAGAAGAACATGTTCCTGTTTTAATTCATGTTACAGAACTTACGCAACCGCAAGGGCACTCTACTTCGGGTTCTCACGAGCGCTATAAAAGTGGTGAGCGCTTAAAATGGGAAGCAGAACGCGATTGCAATAAAAAATTCCGTGAGTGGATTATTGAAAGTGGTATTGCTACTAATGAAACACTAACCAATATAGAGCGCACTATAAAGCGTGATGTTAAACAAGGTAGAACAAAAGCGTGGAATACATTTTTAGGCCCTATAAAAAAAGAGCAAACAGATATGGTTGCGCTTTTAGAAAGGCTCGCAACATCTAGCACAAATGGTGTTTTTATAAGAAAAATTAAAGATACTTTAGCAGCAATTAATGAGCCTACTAGAAAAGATATTTTATCAAGTGGTAGAAAAGCATTGCGTTATACTATTGGCGAAACATCAAACGAAATTACACAACTTAAACATTGGATTAATACAAAAATTGATGTTGTACAATCAGATTTTAGTTCTCACTTGTATTGTGAAACCGATAAATCTACCTTAAAAGTCTCCGAAATACAACCTGTTTTTGATGATACATCAGAATTGGTAGATGGCAGAATAATAATTCGCGATAATTTTGATGCCATTTTTAGCAAACATCCTGAAACACTAATTTTTGGCGAAGACACAGGTAATATTGGTGATGTTAACCAAGGTTTAGAAGGGCTTCAAGAAAAATACGGAGAATTACGTGTGGCCGATACTGGCATTCGCGAAGCTTCAATTATAGGACAAGGTATTGGAATGGCACTTAGAGGCTTACGCCCTATTGCCGAAATACAATATTTAGATTATGTACTATATGCGCTACACGTTATTAGCGATGATTTGGCTTCTTTACACTACCGCACAAAAGGTAGACAAAAAGCACCTTTAATTATACGCACGCGCGGACACAGACTAGAAGGTATTTGGCATTCTGGCTCACAAATGGGCGGTTTGTTAAATTTAATGCGTGGTGTGTTGGTTTTAGTGCCTAGAAACATGACTAAAGCAGCCGGATTCTATAATACACTTTTAGAAGGTGACGACCCCGCGTTGGTTGTAGAATGCTTAAATGGTTACCGATTAAAAGAAAGACGCCCTAATAATATGGGCAATTTTAAAACACCCATTGGTGTGGTAGAAACTATTAAGGAAGGTACAGACATTACACTTGTATCTTATGGCTCTACACTGCGTTTGGTAGAACAAGCTGCAAAAGAATTACTTGCTGTAGGTATTGATGCTGAAATTATTGACATCCAATCATTAGTACCTTTTGATATTAATCACGATATCGTAAAAAGTATAGCTAAAACCAACCGCGTTATGGTGATTGATGAAGATGTTCCTGGTGGTGCTTCAGCATATATTCTAGATAAAATTTTAAACGAACAAAACGCTTTTCAATATTTAGATGGCGCACCAAAAACTTTAACAGCCAAAGCACACCGACCAGCATATGGGAATGATGGTGATTATTTTTCAAAGCCTTCTGCTGAAGATATTTTTGAAACCATTTATGAGGTAATGCACGAATTGAACCCTTCTGATTTTCCAAAACTGCGGTAGTCTCTCTTTTTCCGTTACGCAGTAGTGAAACTAAAATATAACCTTTTAAGCTGAATGTGGCTGGCTATACTTTGTGTTATTAAATGGTCTGTTTATATTTAACAAAAAACTACACACACGTATGAAAGCTGTAAACCTACCTGAGATTAAAAAAGAATTACATACGCTTTCTAGTAACGAGTTAGAGCAACTATGTTTGCGTTTAGCGCGTTTTAAAAAAGAAAATAAAGAACTACTCACCTATTTACTGTTTGAGTCGCATGATGAAAGTGGTTATATAACCACCTTAAAAGGGTTTATAGACGATGAGTTTGAGCTGATAAACACCAATAACTTTTATTACATTAAAAAAAGTATTAGAAAGATACTACGAAACGTAAAGAAATTTATTCGCTACTCACAACAAAAGGAAACCGAAGTAGAACTCCTTCTCTATTTTTGCGAAAAACTAAAAACATTTACACCAAGTATCAATCGTAGCACACAATTGGTAAACATGTATGATAGACAATTATTATTGGCTAAAAAAACAATAGCAAAACTGCACGAAGATTTACAATATGATTATAATTTGATGTTAGAAGATTTGTAGTAATTTGAAAAAACGATACCAAACAAACACCATTTACAATACCAAACACTTAGACAATGTATCTTGATACACAGCTTCATATTGCGGCACAATTGCATGTAAATCAAACTTTAAGGCCTCTTTTCTGGCATTATTCTTAAACGTTTTTAAACGCGCATCATCTTTTAGAATATGCAATGCATTTTTAATCATATCATCAGTATCACCAACTTCACTTAAAAATCCAGAGACACCTTGAATATTTACCTCAGGAATACCACCTGTGTCACTAGAAATTACTGCTACACCTGATGCCATGGCTTCTAATGCTGCTAAACCAAAACTTTCGGTTTGTGAAGGCAGTAAAAACAAATCGCTAAAACATAAAATTTTATCTATTTCGTTACTTCTGCCAAAAAATATAACTTTATGTGTTATACCTAATTTAGCACAAAGTAATTCGGCTTTTTCTTTTTCTGGTCCTTCACCAATAAACATTAATTTGGCAGGTATTTCTTTTTGAATGTTATAAAACACCTTAACAACATCTTCTACACGTTTTACAGGCCTTAGGTTACTAATATGAGTAATAATTTTTTCGCTATCGTTGGCCATCATACCACGTTTGCAATCTGTAAAAGAATGTTTATATTTTTCTAGATCTATAAAATTTGGCACCACGCTTATATCATTTTTAATATCAAATAATCGCAATGTGTCTTGTTTTAAACTCTGAGATACTGCTGTTACAGCATCAGATTTGTTAATACTAAAAGTTACAGCAGGCTTGTAAAAAGGATGGCTACCAACCAAAGTAATATCTGTACCATGAAGCGTGGTTACTATAGGCACATAAATATCTTCTTCTATTAACATTTTTTTTGCCATATAAGCGGCATAAGCATGAGGTATAGCGTAATGTACGTGTAAAATTTCTATTTTATGTAGCTTTACCATATCGACTAGTTTACTAGACAAAGCTAGCTCGTAGGGTTGGTAATGAAATAAAGGATATTCTGGCACAGTAACTTCGTGATAGTGCACATTATTACTTAACAAATCTAACCTTACAGGCTGATTGTATGTTATAAAATGAATTTCATGTCCGCGTTTAGACAATTCTAAACCTAATTCTGTTGCAACAACACCACTACCTCCAAATGTAGGGTAACAAACCATACCTATTTTCATTAAAATATATTTTTTACACCACAAAAGTGTATTAAGTTTAACTCGTTAAATTTAGAGTTATTACGTTTAATTTTCTATAGCATCGTATATATAACGCTGTATTTCTGTTCTTATATTATGTCTTAACAATAAATTTTTACCTGCATTAGGGTAGGTTCTATTTGCTAAAAACACATATACAATTTCTTCTTCAGGATCTGCCCAAGTGTAAGCTCCTGTAAATCCAGAATGGCCAAAACTGGTTTTAGAGACACAACCACAAGTGGGCCCTTTATCGCCTAATTGAGGCTTGTCGAAACCGACACCTCTTCTATTATTTTTATCACAGAAATAACATTTATTAAACTGTGCTAATGTTTCTGGTTTAAAATAACGTTTACCGCCATAGGTCCCTTCTTGTAAATACATTTGCATTATTTTAGCAACATCGTTTGCATTACTAAAAACACCTGCATGACCTCCTACTCCACTTTGCATAGCGGCTCCCATGTCGTGCACATGCCCATGTACTTTGTCTTGTCTAAAATAAGTATCAATTTCTGTAGGTACAATATGTTTATTACTAACTTTCCTAAACGGGTTATACATGCTATGGTTAGCGCCTAAAGATTTATAAAAATGATTTTGAACTAAAACATCTAACCCTTGGTCGTAATAAGTTTCAATATATTTCTTTAAAATATAGTAAGGAAAATCGCTATACCTATATTTTAAACGATCTAACAAATCACTATCCCTTATAATACGTTGTATAGAGTCTTTATAATCGGTACGTAAGTATAAGTTTTTTGAGACTTCTAAATTATACGCCGCACTTGGTGTTTGCCTATAATATTTAGCACTTGGTTTTTTTGTAATCGAATCTAAAGTATGGGTGTAAAAAGGTTCCCAAGGCCTTAATCTAGCATAGTGAGATAACATTTTTTTTAAAGTAATTCTTTCTTTATTAGAACCTTTATATTCGGGTAAAATATCGCCTAATTTAGCATTAATAGATACATTGTTCTTATCGACTAACTCCATAAGTAATGGTAGTGTTGCAAGTATTTTGGTTAATGAGGCGACATCGTAAATGTCTTCAAATTTTACTTTAGTAGATTCGTTATAAGTATGTTTACCAAAGCTTTTGTTGTACACTACCTGTCCTTTTCTTGCTACCAATAGCTGTATGCCTGGGGTCATTTTAGATTTTATAGCCCATTGTGCTAAAGAATCTATTTTTTTTAATTTAAACGAACTCATGCCCGCACGCTCTGGTACCGTGTATCCTAATCTATTAATAGAATTTGTTTGTATGCCTTCGCCAACGTTAAAGTTTTGGCCAATAGATACCGGTAATTTGCCTTTATATGGTAATGCCCCAAAAATAAGTTGTGCCGATTTTTCTTGAGAAATTTTACTGTTTTGATAGCTTACTACAATACTATTTATAGCCGATGTATCTTTTAAGTTAATAAGTGCATAAGGTTTTACAAAAATGTTTAAAATAACGTTATGACGCTTTGCTATTTCTGCAATCCATTGTAATTCTACTTTAGATATTCTAGCACTTTTCCAGGGGTTGGTATTAGAGCGATGAAAACCAATGATTACGGTATTATAACCTGCAAGCTTTTTTAATAGACCACCTATATTATTATCGCTTACTTGATGTACTTTAGTGTATTTTTTTAAAGTATTTAAAAAAGAAACTCCAGAGTCGTCACCTAGTTTTAAATAGGCTATTTTCTTTTTATCTAAATCTTTTATTGGCAATAAGTTATCTTTATTTTTTACTAGAGTTATAGCATTTTCCAGCAATTCTTCATATAAAATATCATCTTTTGGTCTGTTTAAATCTTTAGATAA
>CALDUF010000106.1 GCA_937923515.1 uncultured Flavobacteriaceae bacterium | reverse complement strand
CGTGCTGGAGAATATTCGCGTCCATACCAAATAATTTGAAGATGTAAATCGTTCCATAATTCTCTAGGAAATAAGCGTTTGGCATCCTTTTCGGTTTGTACCACGTTTTTACCATTGGTTAAATTCCAACGATACATTAATCTGTGAATATGCGTGTCTACAGGAAATGCTGGCACACCAAAGGCTTGAGACATTACTACGCTTGCGGTTTTATGGCCCACAGCAGGTAAGGCTTCTAGCGCTTCAAAACTCTGTGGTACTTTACCATTGTGTTCCTCAATTAAAATTTTAGATAAACCGTAGATACCTTTACTTTTCATGGGCGATAAGCCTACAGGTTTTATAATTTCTCTAATCTCTTCAACCGATAGTTTTATCATATCGTACGGATTGTCAGCAATCTCAAAAAGTAACGGTGTAATTTTATTTACGCGAACATCGGTACTTTGTGCCGATAGTAATACGGCAATAAGAAGCGTGTAAGGGTCTTTATGGTCTAAAGGAATAGGAATGTGCGGATAAATACTGTTTAACGTTTTTATAACGAAGTCTACACTTTCTTGTTTGGTCATTAGGTTGTATTTTTGCAACAGCTAAGTTACGGAATAATTGGCTGAACCAAAGGCACCGCTTTTGAATCAAAAAGGTATTTGGCTGATGGTATTTGAAGATGAATTATATACTGTTTTTGGTTAACATGCCCGCGTTAGGGATTGAACGGTATGTTTGAGCTCCTCGCAGAGAGCGAGTAGTGAAAGCCCGACCGGAGCTTTAAGCGGAGGAACGCCCAAAAAAAAGTTACCACGATTAATAAGTAATTAAATTTATAGATATGACGACATTAAAAGCAGGGGACAAGGCACCCGATTTTAAAGCCTTGGATGAACAAGGTAACACGGTTGCGTTAAGCGATTATAGTGGAAAAAAACTTGTGGTATTCTTTTATCCTAAGGCAAGTACTCCTGGTTGTACTGCCGAAGCTTGTGATTTGAATGATAACTTTGATCGTTTCCAAGCGAAAGGCTACGAAATTTTAGGTGTTAGTGCCGATAGTGCGAAACGTCAATCTAATTTTAAAAACAAGTACGGATTTAAGTATCCCTTACTAGCTGATGAGGATAAAGCTGTGATTGAGGCATTTGGTGTTTGGGGGCCAAAAAAGTTTATGGGTAAAGAATATGATGGTATACACAGAACCACTTTTATTATTGATGAAAATGGTATTATTGAAGAGGTGATTACCAAAGTAAAAACCAAAGCGCACGCTGCACAAATATTAGACGCATAAAAAAAGAGCCAATTGGCTCTTTTTTTTATTTCTTTTTAGCGGCTCTTCGCCTTAATGTTAAGGGTTTTAAAGGTCTTCTGGTATAACCAAAAAGTCTGTAATCTTTAATTAAATCTGCTGTACCTTCAGGAAGCATGTTTTCCCAACCTGTTTCTCCTTTTTCTATCATTTGTAATATTTCTCTAGAGAAAATATTCATAATGCTTTCATCGTAATCTTCAATATCAATTACTTTGCCGTTGTATTTAAAGAATTTGTACAATTCTTTCATACGTGGGTACACTTTTAAATTTTCACTATTAATAAGATTTCCTGTTTTAGGATCGAACATTGGGTAGAGGTATACTTTTAAGTCTTTAAAAAATAGTTTTCCAAAGGCTTCTAAAATGCCACCACTAATATGGCGATAGTATTTTTCATCAAAAATATCTACCAAATTGCTAACACCCATGGCAAGACCCATTCTAGCTTTTGTATAGTTGGAAAAGTACTCAACAACCTTAAAGTATTCTTGAAAGTTAGATATCATAACCGATTGTCCTAGAGCGCATAATAAATCTGCCCTATCTATAAAATCTTGTTCATCTATTTTTCCTTCAGCTCTTAAGTTAGAGAGTGTTATTTCAAAAACCACTACAGTTTTTTTAACATCAACCTTATTTTCGGCAATAAACATTTCGTATGACTTTTTGTACATAGCCATATTTACTTTAGTAACAGGTCTAAAACTACCTCTAAGGGCAAGTATGTTTTTCTTATAAAAGATTCGAGCGGGCAATACGTTGTTGCCGTCAGGACCAAAAACAACGGCATCTGTCATTCCGTTTTTAACAAGTTGCAAACTCATCAAACGGTTGTCTACATTTTTAAATACTGGCCCCGAAAAGTTAATGGTGTCAATTTCTAGTTGATCTTTATCTAAATGGTCATAAAGGTATCTTAGAAGTTTTTTGGGTTCGTTATACTTATAAAAAGCGCCATAAATTAAATTGGTGCCCAATGCACCTAATGTTTCCTGTTGTAATCTGGCATCGGTTTCTTTAAATCTAACGTGTAAAATAATTTCATTGTATTCCCCGCCAGCTTCAACTTGATATCTTATACCTACCCAACCATGGCCTTTAAATTGTTTAGCAAAATCTATCGTAGCAACAGTATTTGCATAGGTAAAGAATATTTTATCAGGATTATGATCTCGCGTTATGCGCTCCTCCATTAGTGCCATTTCGTGAGATAGCATTTTGCGTAGTCGAGATTCTGTTACATAGCGCCTATCATCCTCAATACCATAAATAGCATCACTAAAATCTTTATCGTAAGCAGACATTGCTTTTGCAATAGTTCCAGAAGCGCCGCCAGCTCTAAAAAAGTGTCTTGCGGTTTCTTGTCCCGCACCAATTTCGGCAAATGTGCCGTATATATTTTGATTAAGATTGATTTTAAGAGCTTTAGATTTTAATGATGGAATATCATCAAATTCTCTATCACCATGTATGCTAATTTCCATAAGCTGTATAGGTTAATGCAATTTTCTGTAAAGATACCAAATAACCATAGGTTACAAAAAAATTAGCCTTATTTTTGTTTGGTAAAACTTGCACTTTGAAAATTACGTTTTTAGGTACTGGCACATCCCAAGGCGTCCCTGTAATTGGGAGTAAACACCCTGTTTGTTTAAGTGAAGATGCTAAAGATAAACGTTTAAGATCATCTGTTTTAATTGAATGGGATACGTATGCTTATGTGATTGATTGTGGTCCAGATTTTAGGCAGCAGATGTTGCGTACCGGTTGCGAAAAAATAGATGGCATTTTATTTACACACGAGCATTCCGATCATGTTTTGGGGTTAGATGATATAAGGCCATTTTATTTTAAACAAGGCAATATCTCAATATATGCTAGTAAACGTGTTGTAAAATCGCTTAAACAGCGGTTTGATTATATTTTTAAAACTAAAAACAGATATCCTGGAGCGCCTTCTGTAAATATTCATAACATAAAAAATAAACCTTTTAAGCTACAAAATATTAAAGTGCTACCTGTTAAAGGCATGCATGCTAACTTGAAGGTGTTTGGTTTTAGATTTGATGACTTTTGCTATACTACAGACATTAAAACCATGTCTGAAACCGAAATGGAGAAGATAAAAGGTGTAAAAGTGTTGGTAGTTAATGCGCTTAGAGTAGAACCGCATTATTCTCACTTTAATTTAGAAGAAGCCTTGGCTTTTATAGCTAAAATAAAGCCAGAACGCGCGTATCTTACTCATATTAGCCACTTGTTAGGATTTCATGCTGAAGTAGAAAAGCAACTGCCTGAAAATGTGTTTTTGGCCTATGATAATTTAATAATTTCAATATAAGAAATGAAGCAAAAAATTTTTATGTACCTGTTTGTGTTTGCATTGCTTTTGGTGATTTTTCAATATGCTAATGCAAAACGCATTTTTGAAAATCAAAATAGAAAGCTAGATCGTGCTTTAGCAAAGGTTGAGCGGTTAACAGATTCTGTAGCGGTTTTGAATGCTAAATTATCACAGCAATCGCATTTTAGCTTAGAAAATAACGAAGATGCTTTGAGTTATTTTGAGAAAGATGGGTATGATGTAAGTCAATTAATCCCAATGATTAAGGATGAAATTTACAGTGCTAATGAAAAAGTTGGGCAACATCCAATTGTGCCTTATGCGTCATCAGATGATAGAAAAATGCTGATTAATACAGTAAAACTACTAAATCATAGATGGATTATAGCAGATTTTTCAGATGGTGAATATTGGGGAGAAGTCTTCATTACATATTTCATAAATGAAGATAAGACTATTGATTTTGAGACTGTTGAGTCTTTTTTATATCCTTTTGATTAGTTGATTTTATAAGCAGTGCCTTTAGCCTTTTTTACTTCCCCAACGTACGAGTATTCAAAAGTATAGCTACTATCTGTAGTAGTTAAAATTTTAAGGTGAACATCTTTACGTTCTGCCATGTTTTTTGGGTTTATGGTTTTGAAAATTACTTCACAATCATTTATCCATCTCACTTCAGAGGAGTCTATATGGTTGTCGTAGGTTTCGATTTGTAGCGTTGCTGTACGCGTAAAATTTGATGTATAGGTTTCACCATTTAAAATAGATTTGCTCTCAAAAACACCCGTTTTAAAGGTTTTGCAGTTTCTTTCTGTGTTATAGCAAGAAAACAATGTTGTTAGTAAAAGCAAGGCGATAAAAGCGTTTTTCATTTGTAAGAAGCGTTTCGTGCAAATTTACGAACTACAACGCTATTTCTCGAAATTTTCGAAACTTCCATCTGAATAAAAAATTACAATACGTTCAATTTTCTTTTGATGTGTTGCTTTGGGTTTGATGTCTTCTTTTAAATAGTTTTGAGCAATAGGAGGGTGTGTAGGTTTTTCTTCTAAAGTTGTTTTCGGGAAAGTGCCTTTGCCGTTTAATAGCCAATATAATTCCACTTCTGGGAAGGCCGATAAAACTTTTAAAACAAATTCTAAACTTGGTTTATTTCTACCTGATAATATATGCGAAATACTAGAGCGTTGTACGCCAATTTTTTCTGCAAACGAGGAGGCGGATTCACCGTAATAATCAATGACTTTTTGAAGTCGTTTTGTGAATTTCTCACTGTTTATCATTGTAAACTTGTATTTGAGAAGTATTAGTTTTACAAATGTAACAATTTAGTGTATAAACACTTTAATGTTGGCATAATTTATTTGATTTATATTAAATTTAAGGTTTATATAAATAAATTTAAATGACTGATTTTAAATACATTTATTTAAATAAATTATTTCTATCCATTTTTTAAGATATAATAAATGGATGTATTACAGTAAATGTTTAGTAATGTATACAAAAGTGTAAAAAATTAATGTATACAATTGTAAAATTCGAAATGTTTACTTTTGTAGACCAAATAAAACACATGGAAAAAGAAGACTTGCAATTACTATTTGAAACACACAAAGAAAGCACACTATCTCACAGGTATATTACCAATAAAAATATAGTGCCATTATTCTCTAAAATTAAAAGTATTGCAGAAGTTAAAACTATTGGGCAATCGGTTTTGGGAGATGATATTTTTTCTATCACAATTGGTAGCGGATCAAAAAAAATATTGATGTGGTCTCAAATGCATGGGAATGAATCTACCACTACAAAAGCAATTTTTGATTTTTTAAATACATGTTTAGCTAAAGCTTCAATAGCAAATAATATTTTAGAACACTGTACCATTTGTATTATTCCTATTTTAAATCCTGATGGTGCAAAAAAATATACGCGTGTAAATGCTAATGCTGTAGATTTAAATCGAGATGCTCAAAACAAAACGCAGCCAGAAAGTAGGGTGTTAAGAGCGGTTTTTGATAGTTTTAAACCAGATTTTTGTTTCAATCTTCATGGACAACGCACCATTTTTAGTGCAGGAAAAGCGAATAAAACAGCAACTGTTTCCTTTTTGGCACCTGCACAAGATAAAGATTGCTCAATTACGCCTACACGTAAAGTAGCTATGGAGATAATTGCTGAAATGAACGCTTATTTACAGAACATAATACCAAATCAAGTAGGTGTTTATGATGATGCGTTTAATATTAATTGTGTTGGAGATACATTTCAATCTGAAAACATACCTACTATTTTGTTTGAAGCAGGGCATTTTGCCGATGATTATGCAAGAGATATAACACGAAAGTTTATATACACATCATATTTAACGTCTTTAACTTACATCTCAAATAATAGTATTGAAGGCGATAAGCATCTAGATTATTTCTCTATTCCAGAAAATGAGAAAATGTTTTACGATGTGATTATTAGAAATGCATTGTTAGATGAAAATACAAAACAGTCTACAGATATCGCATTTCAGTTTGAAGAACGATTGGAAAATTCACAAATTCAGTTTATACCTGTGTTAGCTAAAATAGGGGATTTGTCAAATTATTATGCTCACAAACAGATAGATGCAAAAGGTGGATTAGTGAGTACAGATGATAGCAAAAAACTAGAAATAGGTTACGAAAACGTTTGCGTAAAATTGAATAATGAGAAAATCGTATTATTTGCGAAATAAAATGCATTAATTGTGAGTTATCTTTAGTGAAAATGTAGTAATTTTGATTTTTATTTAAGAAAATCGAATTATGGGGAAAATTAAATTAGACGAAATCGATCATCAAATTCTTGACATGTTAATCGACAATACAAGAATTCCTTTTACAGATATAGCAAAAAAACTTTTAATTTCTGCAGGTACAGTACACGTTAGAGTTAAAAAAATGGAAGAATCTGGAATTATCAGAGGTTCTTCGTTAACATTAGATTATAAAAAACTTGGGTATTCATTCATTGCTTACGTTGGAGTTTATTTAAATAACACTTCACAAACTCAGTTTGTTCTAGAACGTATAAATGAAATTCCATTCGTAACCGTAGCTCATATTACTACAGGAAAATTTAATATTTTCTGTAAGATAAGAGCAAGAAATACAGAGCACGCTAAGGAGGTGATTTT
>CALDUF010000105.1 GCA_937923515.1 uncultured Flavobacteriaceae bacterium | reverse complement strand
GGTTCGTTGTAGCGTGCGGTAACATTCCAATCTATACTTCTTACATCATCTCCAAATTGATACTGGCGTACTTCACTAAACGTCATACCGCGCCCTTTGAAGGTAGAATGGTATTCGCCTCCAAATATGTGATCAGACAACCGCCGCGTCTTAATCTCAATTTTGCGTACTTTTTTTAGTAATTCTTTAGTATCCATTTTTTCAGTGTGCAGTGTTTAGTTTGCAGTAAGCAGTCAAAAACGTATCAGAATTCTAGCAGACTACTGCCTACTGATTACTGATGTACTGTTAACTTTTTTATGGTACTTCTATCTCGTTTACAATTTTGTTAATGATATCTTCAGAAGTTACATTTTCGGCTTCAGCCTCGTAAGTAATGCCTATTCTGTGACGTAATACGTCATAAACCACTGCGCGTACATCTTCAGGAATTACATAACCGCGACGTTTTATAAAAGCATAACATTTAGCAGCAGTTGCCAAATTAATACTTCCACGAGGCGATGCTCCAAAAGATATTAATGGTTTTAAATCGGTAAGTCTATATTTTTCAGGATATCTAGTAGCGAAAATAATGTCTAAAATATATTTTTCAATTTTTTCGTCCATGTAAACGGCTTTAACAGCCTCTTGCGCTGCCAAAATTTGTTTTACAGATACTACTGGGTTTACTTTATCCCAAGCACCTTTAAGGTTAGACCTCATAATTAACTGCTCCTCATCTATTTTAGGATAGTCAATAACTGTTTTCAACATAAAACGGTCTACTTGCGCTTCTGGTAACGGGTACGTTCCTTCTTGCTCTACTGGGTTTTGTGTTGCCATAACCAAAAATGGTTTGTCTAAAACAAAGGTTTCGTCGCCAATGGTTACTTGCTTTTCTTGCATTGCTTCAAGAAGAGCCGATTGTACTTTTGCCGGCGCTCTGTTTATCTCATCTGCCAATACAAAGTTTGCAAAAATTGGTCCTTTTTTTATAGAAAAGTCGTTTACCTTCATGTTATAAATTAAAGTACCAGTAACATCGGCAGGTAATAAATCTGGTGTAAATTGTATTCTACTAAAACTACCATCCACCGCTTGCGATAAGGTATTAATAGCAAGTGTTTTTGCTAGCCCTGGAACACCTTCTAACAAAATATGTCCGCGTCCTAAAAGCCCAATAAGCAAACGCTCTACCATGTGTTTTTGACCCACAATAACTTTATTCATTTCTAGAATAAGTAGGTCTATAAAAGCACTTTCCTTTTCAATTTTCTCGTTAATAGACTTAATATCAATTGTACTGGTATCTTCCATCATTTATAAGTTTTAAAGATCAAATATATGGCTCAAAATTTAAGCATTGCAAATTGTTAAAATTTTTATTCGAAACCTGTTAAAAAATGGTTAAAAAAAATGCTACATGGCGATGCAACCTGACTTTAACCAATAATTATCATAAGGTTTTCTTAATTGCGTTTTAATAGTGAATAAATAATGATTAAATCTTTGATGTAGGCAACTATTTAACTTTTCTTTTTAGGTATTTTTAACTGAATTAAATTTAGTAAGAATGACGAGAACAGCATTTATTACAGGAGCAACTAGCGGTATTGGTGAAGCTACGGCTTACGAATTTGCAAAACATGGTATTAAACTAGTGCTTTGTGGTAGGCGACTGCACCGCTTAAAAACCATACAAGAAGCCTTAGAACGATTAACCGATGTGCATATTTTAAATTTTGATATTAGGGATAAGCAACACACATTTGAAGCAGTTGCATCTTTACCCGAGGCATTTAAGCGTATAGACATTTTAATAAATAATGCAGGAAATGCTCATGGTTTAGATGCCATTCAAGACGGAGATTTAGACGATTGGGATGCCATGATGGATATTAATGTAAAAGGATTATTGTATGTAAGTAAAGCCATTATTCCGCAAATGACAGAACGTAAATCTGGACATATTATTAATATAGGATCTTCGGCAGGAAAAGAAGTATACCCAAAAGGCAACGTATACTGCGGCAGTAAACATGCGGTTTTAGCTATTACCGAAGGCATGCGCGTAGATTTAAATCCGTTTGGCATAAAAGTAAGTGCTGTAAATCCTGGTTTGGTAGAAACCGAATTCTCTAAAGTGCGGTTTAAAGGTGATGCAAAAGCCAATACGGTTTATACTGGGTTTAAAGCTTTACAAGCCAAAGATGTTGCAGAAGTTATACATTTTGCAATAACACGACCACCACATGTAAATATTGCTGATGTGTTGATGTTTTGTACGGCGCAGGCTAATAGTGTTACGGTAAATAAGAATTTTTAATACATATGATTAACAAACGCTTACTTATTAAACACTTACTTGCTCACAACGATGAAAACAGTTTTTATGACAAAAAATTAAAAATTGACATAGGGCAAAAAGAAGGTAAAGCTAAGTTTTTAAAGCATGTTTGTGCACTTTCCAACAGTAATCCTAAAAACAACTCATATATTGTTATTGGTGTTAAAGATGAAGATAATAGTATAAAAGGTGTAGATTTTTTCGACGATAGTAAAATTCAAAACCTTATAAATGCTTATTTAACAAACCCACCAATTGTGCAGTACGAAAATATACCGTTTCCGCATTTACCAAACGATAAGGTTATAGGCTTGGTTACCATTAGGCCTATTGAAAAACTTACGGCACTTAAAAAAAATATTTGGAAATATTATGGCGGTTCTGTGTTTTTTAGAGACGGCAGCATTAGCATGCCCAAAGTATTTAAAAGCGATATTAAAGATGTAAACTCTAAAATTGTTGAAGCCATAGAAAAAAATGCGCAAAACAATATTGCACATACGCTTGATGGTGTTATGGACTTTATGGATACCCGCAAAGGTATTAACGCGCAATACAAAGTGTTTAAAGAATATTTTGTGGTATGTTGGGCTGGACAAAAAAAGATTGTAAAAGATGAAGTCTTTTACTCTAGGGTAGATATAGAACTTATAAACGAACAGGTGCGTTTGTTTTTTTCGGCATTAGATGAAGTTTCAATTACCATTACCGAAAATACTTTTGAAATTATAGATTACGTTAATCTTGGTTATCAAAATCGTTTTAAATATTATCCGTTAGAAGAAACTCGTATTAGTTTTCAGGATAACGCCCATTATAATATTGATACTAAATTAGTATTCAACCCGCCACAGTTTAATAAAAAAACGTTGCACCATATTTACAATACCAACAATGCACTTTTAGATAAATTGAAAAAAGGACTGCGTTTAAGTGATACTGAAGTACAAGATTTAAACCAATTACCCTCAAACTATTTAATTTGTTATTTAAATGATTTTAAAGATGCACTTGATAAACTCCTAGAAGCAAAAGTAGTTTTAAAGGCTTACGGTAATGGTGTTTATTTATTGTATAAGGAAACCATACGAATTTTAAGAAAAGTGAAGTATAATTAAACCCAACTAATGTATTTAACCATAACTTAACATTGGGGTGTTTTATAATTTTGAAAAAACCGTAAATTTGCACCGCTATTAATCATTTAATCAAACCTTGTGCTCCAAATCGAAAGAATAGGCTCAAGGTTTTTTTGTGCCTTTTTTTGATGAATACGCAACGTAGCTAAAATATTGGATATCCTTTTAATTTGATTTTTGTATTTAAAATAAGGATGCATTTATTTACTGACGACAATAGAATATCTCACCATTCTTCATAGCTAAAATAGCTTACACAAAATTAGCAACAACTAATAGTAGAATATTTAGAGTACTATGAAACCGAATTACTGAAAACTTAAAATAGCAAATTAGCTGGCGTTGAGAATTGTGCTACGAAGGTTAAATTCCAAGAATCATTTTTGCAATCCAGAAATAAAGTAATATTCCTAAAATATCGTTGCTTGTGGTTATAAATGGCCCTGTGGCAATGGCGGGATCTATACCACGTTTGTTAAGAAATAACGGCACAAATGTACCTATTAAACCTGCTACAATAATAACCGCCACTAAGGATACAGAAATGGCTAATGCTGTGTTAATGTCGCCTTTAAATGCCCAAACAAACAAAAAGAGGAATATAGCGAGTATAACACCGTTTAGTGCTGCTAATAACATTTCTTTTAATAGGCGACTATTTACACTTCCTTTTACATCATCGTTTGCTAAACCTTGCACAATTATAGCGCTAGATTGTACACCTACATTACCTGCCATTGCTGCAATTAAGGGTGTAAAAAAGAATAGTATTACTGCTTTTCCAGTAAATAAACTCTCAAAACCTTCCATGATTAAAAACGCACCAATACCGCCTACTAAACCTAAAAACAACCAAGGCAAACGTGCGCGGGTGAGTTGTAAAATACTATCGTCTGAATCTACATCGCCCGTAATACCCGCAGCCATTTGGTAGTCTCTTTCGGCTTCTTCCTTCATTACATCTACAATATCATCAATTGTAATGCGGCCCAAAAGCACTTTATCATCATCACTTTTTATAACAGGAATGGCTTCTAGATCGTACTTAGCCATTAATCGCGCAACTTCTTCTACTTTCTCATTTACGTTTACAAAATCTACATTAACTTTTACTAAATCTGAAATTTTTTGTTCGCTCTTGGCAACAATTAAATCTTTTAGCGAGAGGCGCCCTACTAGTTTTTCTTCTTTATTTACAACATAAATGGAATGTACACGGGTAACTTCTTTTGCTTGTCCGCGAATGCGACGCATACAGCCTGCAACCGTCCATGTTTCGTAGACTTTTACAAGTTCTTTTGCCATTAAACCACCTGCAGTATCTTCATCATAAGCTAAGAGTTCTTGTATTTCTTCTTTATGCTCCTTGTCTTCAATTCTAGATATTACTTCTTGTTGGCGCTCCTCTGGAAGTTCTGCAATAATATCTGCCGCATCATCGGTGTCTAGTTCTTCAACTTCTTCGGCTATTTCTTTTGCGGTAAGATTTTTTAATACCTTTTCTCTATTGTCCTCGTCGAGTTCCTTTAGAATGTCTGAAGTGGTTTCAGAATCCAACAATTTAATAACATAAATGGCCTGTTCTAGATTAAGTTCATCTAAAATCTCAGCAATATCTGCATAGTGAAACTCTCTTAACAAGTGTTGCAGTGCCTTGTCTTCTTTTGAAGCAACAAGCCCTTCAACCTCAGCTAAAAGTGCATCGGTAAGCTCAAATTGTATTTTTTCCTTTTCTTCTTCTTCCATTACGGTGGAAATAATTTATGCCACGTTAAAACCAAATGAACTTGATATGTTTGGTTTTATTTACGGTCGTTTTCTATCAACTGCGTAAGCGCTATAAACTGCTGTGTTTGCAATTGCTCCGGACGCTTGTCAAATATAACATTTGCTTTTAAATTATCAGACAAATCGAATGTTTTTAAACTGTTTCGCAATGTTTTGCGACGCTGTTGAAAGCCTGCTTTTACCACTTTAAAAAACAACTTTTCGTTACACGGCAACGTGTAGTTTTCTTTTCTGGTAAGTCGTAACACGCCAGAGTCTACTTTTGGTGGCGGATTGAATACTGAAGGTGGCACTGTAAACAAATACTCTGCCTCGTAAAATGCCTGTGTTAAAACCGATAAAATACCGTATACTTTACTACCTTCTTTAGAGCAAATGCGCTGCGCTACTTCTTTTTGAAACATGCCTGAAAATTCTGGAATTTGATGGCGCATTTCTAATGTTTTGAATACTATTTGCGTAGAAATATTATATGGAAAATTACCAATAATGGCTAAAGGCTCTCCTTTAAATACCTCGTTTAAATCGTATTTTAAAAAATCTTTTTCTAGAATTCTTGATGCCAAATTAAGGTAATTGGCTTGAAGATACTCAACCGACTCTGTATCTATTTCTATAACGTAGGTTTTAACGTCTTTTTTAAGTAAATACTTAGTGAGCACACCCATACCCGGACCAATTTCTAACACATTTTTGTAACCGTTTAGCGTAAGGGTATCTGCTATTTTTTTAGCAATATTTTCGTCTCTTAAAAAATGTTGACCTAGATGTTTTTTTGCTTTAACTGACATATTTTTATTCTTGCAAAGTCGCCAAGGCGCAACCCTTTTTGTGTTTTTAAATCCATCAGGCTTTTAGAGCCCAATAGGTGCATTCAAAATTGACATTTAACTTTTTTAAATTGAATTCCTGTATTTACTTTTATAAACGCAGGAATAGCAAACCGTTACGTAAATTTCACGGTGTACTCATCAACTATTTGAAGCTCTGTTCTAAAAGCCAACATTTTATCGGCAAATAATGTCATGGCTTCTGCTCTAAATTTAGGCGCATCTTCTTCATAATATTTATCTAGTGCTTCTCTAGAATACGACCTGTATTGAATAGAATAAGTAAGACCGCCCATATCCTCTTCTACCAAAACTTTGGTTAAGGTAGCCTTTTCAAATTTACCTGTGCTTAATACTTTTGGAATGTGCGCTTTAATCCATGTTAACCATTCTTGGTGTATAGACTCGTCTATGTTTGCCGTAACGTTATAAATAAATGTCATTTTTAGAAATATAAAGCGTTATTGTATAGCGGCATTGGTTAGTGCATTTAACGCGCCAGCTATTTTTTGTAAAACAGCAGCATTATCTGTAATACCGTGTCTTTCTTTTAAGTATAACGGATCGTTATAAGATACCATAACTGCACCATCATTAGCTTGATGTACTAGTATTTTTTGTGGCAAATCTAAACCTACTAGTGGTGCATTTTGCATTAATGGCGTACCTAGATTTGGATTGCCAAACATAATAATACGCGTTGGGTTTAAATTTAAGTTTACCGAAGCTGCATTGGCTTGATGGTTTAACTCTGCTACAATTTTTAAATTCGGATTACTGTCAATAACCGCTTTTAACTTTTGATACGTTGTTTCAAAATCGCTACTACTTGTTTTACTAATAATGCCTGTTGCACTCATAACACAATGTTTTTAAATTACTTTATCCTACGATATTAACTATCTTTCCAGGAACTACAATTACTTTTTTAGGTGTTCTACCCTGTAATTGGTCTTGTGTTTTCTCATAAGCTAACACTGTTTTTTCTATGTCCTCTTTTGTCATGTCTAAAGGCAATTCTAAAGTAAAACGCATTTTTCCATTAAATGAAATAGGATAGTTTTTACTGCTTTCTACCAAATGACTTTCATCGAATACTGGAAATGACGCTGTTGAAATTGAACCGCTGTTGCCTAATTTACTCCATAATTCTTCTGCAATATGTGGTGCGTAAGGTGAAATTAAAACTAACAATGGCTCAAGTATTTCTTTTGAAGTACATTGTTGTTTAGTTAACTCGTTAACTGCAATCATAAACGTAGAAACCGATGTGTTGAATGAGAAATTCTCAATATCGGCTTGTACTTTTTTTATGGTTTGATGCAAGATTTTTAAATTATCTTTTGAAGGTGTAGCGTCTGTAACTTTCAACCCATTATCATCTACATACAGTTTCCAAAGTTTTTTAAGGAAACTGTGCACACCTGTAATACCAGCAGTATTCCATGGTTTGTATTGCTCTAATGGGCCCAAGAACATTTCGTATAAGCGAAGACTGTCTGCGCCATAATCTGCAACAATATCATCAGGATTTACGACGTTGTATTTTGATTTTGACATTTTTTCAACATCGCGACCTACTTTAAAAGCCCCACCTAAATCCTCCCCATGAGGGAGGACTTCTCCACTTTCACCTATAAAAATAGCATCTTTATATTCTATTCTCCAATTACTAAAAGCCTTAAGATCTAATTCATCAGAAGCATTCACAAATGAAACATCAACATGTATCGGTGTTACCAAAAAAGTGATGTTATTTGAATTTTCTTTTTCTCCATAAAACAGAGCTCTAGTTTCATCAGAACCTTTGATTATTTTTTCTTCAATATAATCTTCTAGAAAATTAAAAATATTCTTGCTCTCTTTATTTCTAATCGCAGAATTACCATAACCACTCATATCAAATGAATCGAACACCGTTTTTGAAATAAAAATTTCATTTTTAAAAAAAGAATGTTGTCCAGCGTATTCTGTCTTTCCATGCATCACTCCTGGATCTACTCTATAAACAAAAGCACTAGTCCCCAAAATCATCCCTTGGTTAATCAGCTTTTTAGCATATTCATCTACAGGCACAACGCCTTTATCAAACAAGAATTTTTGCCAAAA
>CALDUF010000104.1 GCA_937923515.1 uncultured Flavobacteriaceae bacterium | reverse complement strand
TAACGGTTGAAAAGGCCAATAATGTCGTAAAAAAAGAAAGTATCACACTTAATAACAACAAAAAAGTTATTAATATTCCCGTAACAAAAAACGATTTGGGCGGTTTTGCGGTAAATTATAGTTTTGCGGCATTTAATAGTTTTCAATCTGGTAATGTCGTTATAGCTGTACCTTACCCAAGTACAGATTTAGATATAGAAACACTAACCTTTAGAGACAAACTACAACCAGGAACTGACGAAACATGGCAGTTTAAAATTAAAGGCCCTAAAGGCGATAAAGTAAGTGCGGAATTGTTGGCAAGTATGTACGATGCATCTTTAGATCAATTTAAAGCCCACCAGTGGAATTTCAACCCGATGAATCCCGATACGTTTTACACTACACGAATTACAAATGCCAACTTAAGTTTTGGCACTGAAACTTTTAGAGTATACCAAGACCGCTCTAGAGCGAAGTACACCACACAAGCTTATGATAGTTGGGATTGGTTTGGGTTTAGGTTTGGAAATATTAACTTCTATCCACGTAATGATAGAAAAGCAGTATCAGCAAGCATAGATAGAGTTCAGGTGGTTGAAAATAACGATGAGATTGAAGAAGAAGTTGCATTCGAATCTTTTTCCGGACGATCAACAGAAATTGTTGGTAGCAGCAAAAAAGAATTAAAAGTATCGGCTGCACCTCCACAAGACACACAAGACACACAAGAAGAAAAGACACCCAACTTCAATAACATACAAATACGTAAAAACCTGCAAGAAACAGCCTTTTTCTTTCCGCAATTACAAACAGATGCCGAAGGGAACATAAGTTTTAGTTTTACAACTCCTGAAGCTTTAACCCAATGGAAACTACAATTATTAGCACATACAAAAACATTAGAAAGTGCTACAACAAGTTTAACGGCCGTAACGCAAAAAGAACTAATGGTACTACCTAACGCACCACGATTTTTACGTGAAGGTGATAATATTACCATTAGCACAAAAATTGCGAACCTTACAGATAAAGCACTTTCTGGGCAAGCCAAATTAATTTTAACTGATGCTATTTCTGGTAAAAACATTACTGCAAACTTGCTCAGTGCTCCTCCTTATGGGGAGTTAGATGGTGCTTTTTCGTTTTCCGTCGCGGCTAAAGACAATACCAATGTGTCATGGCAATTATCTATTCCAGACAATGTGCAAGCGGTGCAATATAAAATAGTTGCAGCCTCAAACAAATTTAGTGATGGTGAACAAAATGCGCTTCCTGTACTTTTTAACAGGATGTTAGTTACTGAGACACTACCAATGTGGGTAAAAAGTAACGAAACTAGAAGCTTTAGTCTAGATAAATTGGTTTCGAGCACCTCGGCCAGCACGCTAAAACATCACAAGTTAACTTTAGAAATAACCTCAAATCCTGCGTGGTATGCGGTACGAGCATTGCCCTATTTAATGGAATATCCGTATGCGTGTAATGAGCAAACCTTTTCAAGATATTATGCCAATGCTTTGGCGAGCCATATTGTAAACGCAAACCCAAGAATTCAAGAGGTTTTTAAACAGTGGCGCAATACAGATGCACTACTTTCAAACTTAGAAAAAAATCAAGAATTAAAATCAATTTTAATTCAAGAAACGCCTTGGTTACGAGATGCACAAAGTGAAACCGAACAGAAAAAACGTATGGGGTTGCTGTTCGATTTGAATAAAATGAATAATGAATTACAATCGGCTATCACGAAATTAAAATCCAATCAAATGCCTTCTGGAGCATGGTCTTGGTTTAATGGCGGTTATGAAAACAGATACATCACACAACACATTATTGCTGGTTTTGGCCATCTATCTAAACTTAATGTTATTCAAAATAATAGCGAAGCAGCAATGATTAAAAAGGCTATCAACTATTTAGATAGTGAATTCATTAAGGCCTACGAAGACATCAGGAAATACAATAAAAATGTAGATTTAAGCAAAAACCAGTTAAGCTATACGCAGTTGCATTATGTGTATATGAGAAGCTTTTTTCCAGAGATTAAAGCATCAAAAAAAGTAGAAAATATTATGGGGTATTACCAATCGCAAATTCAAACGTATTGGCTAAAACAATCATTGTATGCAAAAGGGATGATGGCTTTAGTATCATATAGAAATAATGACACAAAAACGGCTTCAAAAATTTTAAAATCGTTACAAGAAACGAGCATTACTTCAAATGAATTGGGTATGTATTGGAAAACTAACACCAACTCATGGCACTGGTATCAAGCACCTATTGAAACACAAGCCTTATTAATTGAAGTTTTTAGTGAAACTGGTACTATGATACAAAGTGAGACTAAAAATACCGAAACCATCGATAATTTAAAAATATGGCTACTTAAAAATAAACAAACCAACAAATGGAAAACTACCAAAGCCACAACCGAAGCTGTTTATGCCTTACTACTTCAAGGTAGCGATTGGTTATCGGTTACCGATATGGTAGATGTAGTTTTAGGCGATCAAAAAATAGCACCATCAAAGTTAGAAAATGTAAACATTGAAGCAGGTACTGGTTATTATAAAACTTCTTGGAACACCTCTGAAATTCAATCTAAAATGGGAGATGTAACCCTAAAAAAGAAAGGCAAAGGTATCGCTTGGGGTGCTTTATATTGGCAGTATTTTGAAGATTTAGATAATATCACCTCAGCTAAAACACCTTTAAGTTTAAAGAAGACATTATTTTTAAAACAGAACACCAATACGGGCGAAGAAATTTCAGAAATTACTTCTAATACTAAATTGAAAGTAGGCGACTTAGTTAGGGTTAGAATTGAACTACGTAGCGACAGAAACATGGAGTTTTTGCACATGAAAGATATGAGAGCTGCTGGTTTAGAACCTGTAAATGTGATGTCTAAATACAAATGGCAAGATGGCTTAGGCTATTACGAAAGCACAAAAGATGCATCCACCAATTTCTTTTTTGATTATTTACCTAAAGGCGTTTATGTGTTTGAATACGATTTACGCGTAAACAATGCTGGAAATATGAGCAACGGTATTACTAAAATTCAAAGCATGTACGCACCTGAATTTAGCAGCCATAGTGAAGGTGTTAGAATTGAAGTAAATTAAATACACTTGCTTATTTTTTTAGGCGACAATTTTTCGTTTAAATTATCAATTCATCTTATAACACTTTATAAGAATTCTTTTTTAATGCTCTTATTATGTTTTGATTAGAATGATTGATTGTTAGCATCATGATATTTTAGAAATACACCAAATAAAGCCAACTTTTGATAAGTGGTAAAATGCCTTACTTAAACGGCATTGCAAAACCTAAGCTGTAAGTTTCCTAAGTTGTAAGCGACATAATCTTGAATGAAAAATAAAATTAACCCCTTATTTTTCAAAGTACTAACTATAAAAAATAAGATTATGAATTCAAAAGTTTTTATGGCTCTTAGAATACTATTAGGGCTTTTTGTTTTAGTTTTTGGCTTAAACAAATTTTTAGATTTTATGCCGCCGTTTGAGTTATCAGATGACGCAGGTGCCTACTTTGGCGCTTTAATTAATTCTAAAACACTTATGCTGGTAGGCATAGTAGAAATTGTTGCTGGTTTAACCTTAATTTTTAATAAGTTTGGCGCTCTTTTAGCAATAATCTTAATGAGTGTTTCTGTAAATGCAGTGTTGTTTCACCTTACTTTAGACCAAGCAAATATTGCTGGTGCTTTAGTTTTACTCATTCTAAATATAGCTGTACTTTATGGTTATAAAGATAAATATACGGCATTACTTAAGTAGAAAAAAAAGAGGCTAAAAAAAGCCTCTTTTTTTATTTTGTATCTTTACAACTGTATAAATGTTTTTTAACCCCTAAAATGCATGATTTACAAAGGCCCTAAATATTCCTTTTTTTTAAACCTACTAGCTGTATTTTTTATACTGTTTTGCGTTAGCTGTGGTATAAATCAAACTACACCGGCTTCTAAAACAATACCCGAAGTAAAACGAACACCACAAATAGTTTTTTTAAATTATAATATTAAAAAAAACAAAAACGGCAACACTACTGTAACCTTTGTGGACTCTAAAAAAGTTAAGGGCACACTCAAAAACCAAAAGAAAATCTTAGATAAAAAAGGAGAATCTGAAGATTTAATTTGTGAGCAATTTGATGCCACATCAACGCTATTGTCGCAACATATTATAAAAAATCCCTTATTAAAAACTGTGGAATATGTTGATGATACCAAGAATTTTAGAGTGGTACAAATGGCGTTAGATAGTTCTCAATTTACAGTTAGATTACAACTATATCCAGAAACTAAGTATGTGGCAATACATAAAAATAACGAACAAACTCCTTTATCATTAACCAAAGTAAGCGACTTATGAAACACTATTTTACAGTAATAGTTTGCATTATGTATAGTGTATTTTGTACTGCTCAAGTTTTTGAGGTAGAAACTATAAAATATGAAGGCGATGATAGCAAACGTATCAATTTAGTAATTCTGGGAGACGGTTATCAAACTTCTGAATTAGACCGGTTTGTTACAGACGCCACTAGTTTTTCAAATGAATTATTTAGTCAGTCGCCATTTTTAGAATACAAAGACTATTTTAATGTTTATGCTATAAAAGTACCATCGGACGAAAGTGGTGCAGATCATCCTGCAACTGCTACCGACGTTAACGAGCCTTTAACGCCCATAACAACAGCAGACACCTATTTTAATTCAACTTTTGATGGTTTTGGTTTTCACAGATTATTGTTTTACGGTATAGACTGGCCCAGTTCAAATGTAGCTAGATCGAAAATTATCTCTGTATTAGCTGATAATTTCCCTGCTTACGATTCGGCTTTAATTTTGGTAAACTCTACTGTTTACGGTGGTAGTGGTGGAGAATTCCCAATATCATCAATGGCCGCAAGTGCTAATGAAATTGCGATTCATGAATTAGGCCACTCACTTTTTAATTTACTAGATGAATATTACCCAGGAGATGGTAGATTAAGAGAGGATATTAATGCAACTCGAGAAAGTGACCCTAATGAAATAAAATGGAAAAATTGGGTAGGTTCAAACAACGTAAATATTTATCCTTATGGCACTTCTGGTGAAGCAGCAACCTGGAACAGGCCACACCAAAACTGTAAAATGCGCTATTTAGGAACACCATTTTGCAGTGTTTGCAAAGAGGGAATGATAGAAAAAATACACGACTTAGTATCGCCCGTTGATACTTTTAGTCCAAATAACGATACTCCTGTTGCAAACCCTACATTTCCTTTAGATTTTGAACTATCTCTAATAAAACCTAGTCCAAACACGTTAGAAAGTGTGTGGACGCTTAACAGGATTAATATTGCCAACAATGTAGACACAGTCTCATTATTAGATACTGATTTGATAGAAGGCAATAACACTTTAACTTCAGTAATAACAGATAATAGCCCAATGTTGAGGGTTGACAATCATGATACTGTTCACGTAAATACTGTAACGTGGACTATAAATTATTCTGCATTAAGTATAGATACTATTGATGCTCAATCAAACTCTTACAATATTGCTTTGTATCCAAATCCTGCAAATTCAATTCTTAACTTTAAGTTTGAAAGCAATAGAGATACAACAGTAAAAGTAAATATTATGAGTTTAGATGGAAAACAAATACAATCGCTTACGCTTACACCCTATCAGGTTAAAGAAATCGACATTAGTAACTTTAGCTCTGGAATTTACGTTGCGAATTTTTATGCGAATAATACACGCTTAACCAGCAAAAAAATCATAAAAAATTAATACGTTATTTTGAGGGTGGTACTGTTGGGCGTACTTCAATTTTACTAGGTAAAGTTCTAGGGTGCATTTCTAACAAATCGACTACAAGTTTACCAATATCCTCAATTTGAATTTTCCATCCATCTTTTTCATTTGGTGTATTACCATTAAAATGTGTTGCAACAGACCCTGGCATTATCGTACTTACTTTTACACCATGTTTTCTAAGATCTAACATTACCGCTTGCGTAAATCCAGTAACACCAAATTTACTCGCATTGTAAGCTGCTCCACCTGCAAAAAAGTTTGTACCTGCTAAACTAGAAATAGTAATAAAATAGCCTTTTGATTGTTTTAAAGCATTAACACCAGCTTTTATAGAATAAAATACGCCCGTTAAATTTGTATCTATAACCGCTTGCCAATCCTCAACACTTAAATTTTCAATACTTCCAAAGCGCCCCAAGCCTGCATTTGCTATAACCATATCTAATTGCCCAAATTGAGCTATAGTTTTGGTTACGGCATTTTCTTGACTTTTAAAGTTTCTTACGTCTGCAGCTATACCAACAGCTTTGGCTTTAGTCGTATTTTGAGTATTTAATGCAGTTGCAGCCTCATTTGCTGCAGTTTCACTCCTACTCGTTACTACAACGTGTACACCTTTTTCCATTAAAGATTGTGCAACACCATACCCTATACCTTTAGAGCCTCCTGTAATTAATGCTACTTTATTTTGAATTGATTCCATAATTTTTCAGTTTATGTAAAATTACAAAATCGGCCTTTAGATTAAAGTATTACAAATGTTAGGATAATTATAAAATTTAAGTCTATCTGCGCTTAGGCGGAAACGCCTTAAATACTTTATCTACTATTGCAGCAAAACGTTCTTCGCGTTTAGTAGGTGTGGCTCTAGGTTTAAAACTCGACTCACTTTTAGCTTGCCAAAACAGTTGCTTATTAGATGCATCAACAAAATCAAAAACTATTTCGCGACTCATTGCATTTTGCCCAATAGGTAAACCTATAGAAACACCACCACCAACATTGCCACCGCCTCCGCCTACACCAACACCAATAGTCTCGCGCTGTGCATTACGAAATTCAACACTTTTTATATCTATTAAAACATCTGGGGTTTCAGAAATTGTAAATCCGTTTTCCTGTAATTTTTTATCTAAAACATCCAGTAGACGTTTTGTATCTAGCTGACTTAAGCCTGTTTCCATATCTCCAAAGTATTGATAGGTTTTGTATTTTGAAAAGTCTGTTGCTTCCTCATAATCATAATTTACGTAAATGGGCGCACAAGACACTAATAGTAATACTGTAAGTATTGATAAGAAATGCTTCATAACTTTGATTTTTTGAATAAATTTAAGCAAAAATTATGCCTTTATATACTTTTAAATATACTCAATGAAAAAACTAACGTTTGATTGCTTCGTATTGGTATCCTTTTTCTTTAACGTAAGTTTAGCACAAAACTTAAGACCTCAAGAACCTAATGCGCCTTTTGAATATAGTGTTGAAGATGTGTTTTTTATTAATAGTGAAGCCGATAGTATTAAACTAGCAGGCACGCTTACATTACCTAAGCATGTTAAAAAACCGCCAGTAGCTATTTTAATTAGTGGTTCTGGACCTCAAAATAGAGATGCTTATCTTAAACCGTTTCGCCACAAACCCTTTTTGGTGTTATCACACTATTTAACGGATAATGGTATTGCTGTTTTACGTTTTGATGATAGAGGTATTGCAAAATCTGAAGGTAACTTTAAGGATGCTACCACTTTTGATTTTGCAAGTGATGTTAATGCTGCGATACATTTTCTAAAAAACCGAACTGATATTGATACCAACAAAATAGGACTTATTGGCCATAGTGAAGGTGGCTTAATTGCCCCTATTGTAGCTTCTAAAAGTAATGCTGTTGCTTTTGTAGTATTATTGGCTGGAACTGGTGTAGATGGTGGAAAAATTCTTGAAACGCAATCTAGAACAATGATGACGCTACAAGACGTGCAAGACGTGATGATTGATGAAAACGAAAAACTAACGCGCATTATTTACGATGCAATACGGCACTATAAAAATACCGATACCATACAATCTAAAATTAGTAAGGGATTGAATGCTTTTAAAGAACAACACCCCATGTCTATCGTTTCACCTTCAATTACTCCTGTATTAATTGAGCAGCAATTTAAAATTTTAAAATCGAAATGGCTTTTAGAATTTATTAGAATTGCACCTAAAGCATATTTAGAGAAAACAACATGCCCTATTTTAGTTTTAAACGGTAGTAAAGACGTACAGGTTTTACCAGAAGTGAATTTACCTGAAATAGCGAAAGCTTTAAAAACCGCTGGTAATACTGATGTAACTATAAAACAATTAGAGGGTTTGAATCATTTGTTTCAAACGGCTAAAACTGGTCATATAGACGAGTACAAAACGATTGAAGAAACCTTTGCGCCTTCTGCATTAAAATTGATTGCAGATTGGATTAATAAACGCTTTTAGCAAAATTGCAGCGTGTTAATGCTTATGCTTTAAGTGCCTGAGCAATCACAACTGCATTCTTTTCAAAATAATACGAAACAAAAGATTGAAAGACTTAAATCAAACAGGTTACTAGTATCGTGTATGTTTTCGGTACGTGAATTCAGCGAAAACCACTATAAATAAAAATAAACAAGGTAAAATCAAAAATTCTTCCGGAGTGTACGACACTAGCAATGAAATATAAGCAATACTATCAACCGTATTTAAAGAGTACTATAAACGTTCTTTGATATTCTGATCATCTTTTTTTGGGAAGGCACATTGCTGACGTAGGAAGAAAGATTAATAGTCACTTAAAGAGCCTAAGTTAAAATACATTAATCTAGTATCTGATTTTTTATCTCTACTGGATAAGTATTTGAATCCATTTTTCAAATAAAAGTCTAATGACTCTCTGTAGGCATCAACTGTTATAAACTTACAACCAGTTCTATTGTTGTCTACAAATAATGCTTTTGTGAAGTTAAGGATATCTCGTCCGTATCCGTTGCCTTTGAAGTTATTAGAAACGGCTAATCTGCCAATTTTCATTGCGGGATAACTCGTATAACCATCTTTTCCTGATGGAAGTAAAGAGGAAATTCTATTGAGAAAAGTGTCCTTATTACCTATTTCTGTATGAGATATTTTGTCATTTAGGTAATTGAAATACGCCACTGTTTCTGTTTCTGATTGGATTATAAAAGTTGTAGCTAACAATTGATTTGCGTAGTTTTTTGCATCATCAAAAAGAAAGCCGTTCAAATCAGTGTTTCCACAATCGAACGGCAAAATATTGGTTTCAGAATTTAACCTGATTAATTTAAACTCTTTAAATAGCAAATTGTGCGATTTCTTTTAACGCTTCATAACTTGCTCTAATCTCTTTTTTTTCTTCCTCAGATGCTTTCACAACTTCTTTGTTTTCTTTAACAAAGTCTTTGGCGTCTTTACCAGAAAGAAAAGGTGTTTCTTTAATAGGTTTTGCCATAATATTAGTTTTTAAATTAAACTTCTTTGTTTGTGATTACAAATCTACAATAAGTGTACCAGAATAAATATATACTGTATATACGATGTATTTATAATATATTTACAAATTATAGTTTTTATCTATAATTCATTAGTCGTTTAATTTTTCTTTATGTTACAAGTATACAACGATTTAGCCTAATAATTTCATATATTATATCCGCAAACAAACTAAAAAAAGAAGAAAAAAATAAATACAATTCTGATATCGGTTATAATGGGTAAGAACCAGCTATATGGTTGGTAAAACATCGATAGCTCTTAATAATTTCATTTTAAAAAGATAAATAGAAGCATTTATGTTCCTAAATTCAAAAATTTAAAATATAAATACTTGAAAGAAGCTCAAACACGCTTTCTTGCGGGGTAACGCCCAGAATTAAACGTTAAGCATTTTCCAAAGTGTATCTTTAAGTTCTGTTATCCCTTTTTGCGCAACAGAGGATATAAACATGTATGGAATTGGTAGCGTT
>CALDUF010000103.1 GCA_937923515.1 uncultured Flavobacteriaceae bacterium | reverse complement strand
TTTTGATGAAGGGCATTTAAAATCTGAAGGGTATTATAATGCTGATAAAAAAAGTAATTTTTGGAAGTTCTACCACAGTAACACCTATCTAAAATTAGAAGGGTATTTTAAAAACGGTAAGAAAGACAACTATTGGAAAACTTACCACACTAACGGTAATTTAGAGTCAGAAGGATTTTATAAAAACGGTACAAAAACCACCTATTGGAAAACCTATCACAATAATGGCAAACTTAAAGCCGAAGGACAGTATGTAAACAATGTAAGGTCTGGCTTTTGGAGGCAATTTCACACCAACGGCGCATTACAAAGTGAGGGGCGCTATACCTCAGGAAAGCCTTCAGGGTTTTGGAAATTCTTTTACGCAAACGGTAAAGTTGAAAAAGAGGGCGAATTTGATGCAAATGGCAAACCTACAAGCTACTGGACTTTTTTTAGACAAAGTGGTACCAAAGCAAAAGAAGGTCATTTTGTAAGCGGAAAAGAAAACAAATGGTGGTTATTTTATGACGATATGGAGAAAGTAAACCATAAATGCCAATTAACAAATGGCATTAAAAATGGCTATTGTTTAATGTATAACAATGAAGCTTTAGTGTCGGCAAAAAAATTTAATTTTGGCAAAGAGATAAAAGAGTGGACCGATTTAGAATCTTTCAAAAAAGAAAATAAACTTAGCGACCTTAGATGACCAAAATAAACGTTATTATTCCTGCCTATAATGAGGCCGACTCTATAGCAAACGTCATCAACGATATTCCAAAACTGGTTGAAGAGGTTATTGTGGTTAGCAACAACTCTAAAGACGATACAGAAAAAAATGCAGCCAATGCTGGCGCCACAGTTTTAAAAGAACCCAATAAAGGCTATGGATATGCCTGTTTAAAAGGTATGGAGTACGTTGCTAGTAAAACTGTTAAACCAGATATTATTGTTTTTTTAGATGGCGACTACAGCGATTACCCCGAAGAACTCACAACTATAATCGCTCCAATTATTGAAAATAATACTGATTTTGTAATCGGTGCTAGAGTAAAACGACTACGAGAAGAAGGTTCTATGACGCTACCCCAAATTTTTGGAAACTGGCTAGCCACTTTCTTAATGCGCTTATTTTTTGGTGCAAAGTTTACAGATTTAGGCCCTTTTAGAGCTATTAAGTACAATAAATTACTAGCATTACAAATGGAAGACAAAACCTATGGGTGGACTGTAGAGATGCAACTAAAAGCCTTAAAGCAAAAATTAAGCTATACAGAAGTGCCAGTAAATTATAGAAATAGAATTGGTGTCTCAAAAGTTTCAGGAACGGTAAAAGGTGCTATATTTGCAGGCATAAAAATCTTAGGTTGGATTTTTAAATACAGTATTAAATAATGTATATAGAAGCTGTTATCATTGTAATTTATACCATCGCGCTACTGCTCATTTTTATGTATGCATTAGCACAACTCAACCTGTTATTTAACTATCTATCGGCAAAAAAAAACGATAGCGATCCTAAATTCGATTTATCAAACCCAAACGAAGTACCCTACGTTACCATACAACTCCCAGTTTATAACGAGATGTATGTTATGGAACGCCTTTTGGATAATATCGCTAAAATAGATTATCCAAAAAATAAGTTAGAAATTCAAGTACTAGACGATTCTACAGATGAAACTGTAATAAGTACAAAAGCACAAGTAGAAGCACTACAAGCCACAGGCTTAGATATTCAACACATTACACGAACCATTAGAACTGGGTTTAAAGCTGGTGCATTAAAAGAAGGGCTTGAAACAGCAAAAGGTGAGTTCATCGCCATTTTTGATTCCGATTTTTTACCACAAAAAGATTGGTTAAAATCTACCGTTCCGCATTTTAAAAATAAAGAGGTAGGTGTAGTACAAACCCGTTGGGGTCATATTAATCGTAACTATTCGGTATTAACTAGAATTCAAGCATTTGCTTTAGATGCACATTTTACCTTAGAGCAAGTAGGTAGAAATAGCAAAGGCCACTTTATAAACTTTAATGGAACTGCCGGTATTTGGCGAAAAGCATGTATTATAGATGCTGGCAATTGGGAAGGCGATACACTTACCGAAGATTTAGATTTAAGCTATCGCGCACAACTAAAAAATTGGAAATTTAAATATTTAGAAGATGTAGAAACGCCTGCCGAATTACCAATTGTAATTAGTGCAGCACGCTCACAACAATTTAGATGGAACAAAGGCGGTGCAGAAAATTTTAAAAAAATGCTGTGGCGCGTTTTAAAAAGCAAAAACATATCTGCAAAAACCAAAGTACACGGTTTATTACATTTATTAAATAGCACCATGTTTTTAAGCATCTTAGTTGTTGCTATTTTAAGCATACCTATGCTTTACATAAAAAACGAATACGCACATTTAAAGCCTTATTTTTACGTAATGAGCTTTTTTGTAACAAGCACCGTAATCTTCTTTATTTGCTACTGGATTATGTATCGAAAAATTTATGGCGGTGGCATCAAAAACTTCATGGGTTACATTGGTATGTTTTTCGTATTTTTCTCAATAGCTATGGGCTTCTCTCTACATAATTCTATTGCCGTTTTAGAGGGGCATTTGGGCAAAAAAAGTGAATTTGTACGCACTCCAAAATTCAATATAAGTAAGTATAAAGACAATTGGAAAAACAACAAATACATCAAAAAAACAATATCAGCGCACGTTATTATAGAAGGTCTATTAATGACGTATTTTGGCTTTGGCATGTATAGCGCATTTGTTGTAGGCGATCAAGGTGGCGACTTCGGTTTGTTTCCTTTCCACCTTATGCTTTGCGTTGGTTTTGGCTACGTATTCTTTAAATCGCTGCTATCTAAGGTATAAGCATGTTGCTCTAAACTTATCCTAGATTTACCCATTAATAAATTTTAGGGCGTTACCGCGCGCGGTCGCTTAAGCTCCCGGAGCGCGGTCGGGCTTTACGCTATATCTTTTGTTTTGTCATTCCTGTAAACTAAGAAATCTATCACAACATCATCGGCTTAGGTTCAAACCATGCCTACCTCTTAAAAAAAACAAAAGGATGCCGCTTCAATCCCTAACGCGGGCGTGTTTGCTAGTGCCTATTCCCAAATAAAAAAGCAAACGGATATTTGCCATTTTAACGCACTAAATCGCAAGTAAAAAACACATTAAACTTAAAACAATCACCTCTTTTGTAACTTAATGAGTTTTTTTAATGTTTTAGAAGGCTTCATTTTATTTGCACTATTGGCGCAATAATCTACCAGTAAAGCTTCAGTACGTTTATAAATTTGTTGTGCATTTAATGTATCACCCTCGTTATCTAAAACCACTTTGGTCATACCTGCAAAATACAAGCCCAATAAGTCTGTATTCCCTTTTGATAATTTCATCGCCTCTTCACCTATTTCAAATGTAAAAGCAGGAGTACCTTCCATCCACTTCATAATATATTGCAGAGCAGTTAGCCTATTTAATTCTGCTGTATTACTCGGCGTATTAAATAAATAATTAGCACACTCTAAAACTTTACTGCGTTCAGTTTTATAGCTTTCAACATTTGTAAACTCGTATTTAGAAAGTGCTTCAAAATCTTGACTAAAAACACTACCTGCAAAAAGAAATACAAAACAGACTAAGGAAAAAAAAGTTTTCATACGATATAGATATTAGTTTAAATTTTAAAATAATACAATTTTAGACCTAAAATAAGAAAAGACAGCCCCTAAAGCATTATTCTGAATTGAAAAAACTAAATATCTTAATTTTCAAGTAAGCCACAACAATACAAACCCGACCAACAAATAATATTATATTTACCCCATGCTTTTTAGCCCATCATTTCTAAAAAATCACAAATTACCATTATTATTAGCGATAGTATCAACATTACTATATTGGTGTTTTGCTTATAACTTAGTTAGAACAGCATACATAAAACTTATTGTGCTATATGTACTGTTATTTGTAGCGTTTTATCAATCAATAAAGCACTTAAAGCACCACCCTAAAATCCTAACTTATTTGGCTTTTGGGTTTAGGGCAGTTTTTATTTTAGCCATACCAAATCTTTCTCAAGATTTTTATCGTTTTATTTGGGACGGACGCCTAATTTTAGAGGGTATAAACCCTTATTTACGTACGGTAGCGTCTTACATTAGTGCAGGTCAATTTCCGGTAGCACAAGCCCTAGAACTTCGTGAAGGTATGGGTGCTTTAAATGCTAGCCATTACACTAACTATCCACCTATAAATCAGCTTTGCTTTGTTATAGCTGGCGTATTTGCCAACAAAAGTATTTTAGGATCAGTTGTAGCAATGCGTTTGCTAATTATAGCTGCAGATTTTGGAACCCTTCACTTTGGTAAAAAACTACTAGAAAAACTAAAACTTCCAGCACATCAAATATTTTGGTACGTTTTAAATCCTTTCATAATTATAGAACTCACAGGAAATCTTCATTTTGAAGGTGTTATGATTTTCTTTTTAGTATGGAGTTTATATTTACTCTATTCTGGTAAATGGCAATGGGCAGGAGTTGTTTTAGCCTTATCAATTTCAGTTAAATTAATTCCGCTTATATTTTTGCCGCTATTTTATCAATGGTTTTTAAAACAAAACACCAATTCTTCTAACAATAAAACATCCAAACAAGTTAACCCTAACAAAGCCTTAAAATGGATGCCTACCGTCTCAGGAATTACAAATTTGGCACTATTTTATTTTATAATTTTAGGCATAATAGCACTACTTTTTGCGCCATTTTATTCTTCAGCATTTATAAATAACTATGCACAAACCGTAGCACTTTGGTTTCAAAACTTCGAATTTAATGCTAGCATTTACTACATTGCCAGAGCAATAGGTTATTGGTTTAGAGGTTATAATGAAATTGCTATAATTGGAAAAATAACACCAGTAGTTGTTATTATAGTTATACTTATTATTACGTTTTTTAGAAAAAACAAAACCACCATAGAACTAATAACCGCTATGTTAATGGTGCTGTCGTTTTATTATTTTACCACCACCACTGTACATCCTTGGTATGTTGCAACGCTTTTAATACTTTCAGTATTTACCAAATACAAATTTCCGCTAGTTTGGAGTTTTGTAATCATTTTAAGCTATTTAGCATACATTAATCTAAATAAGGCCGATAAATCTGAAAACCTTTGGGTAATAGCAATAGAGTACACTGTTGTTTATGGTGTATTTCTATGGGAAATTTTATTTAAAAAACGTCAAGCAAACTAAAGTAACTTTAAACTCTGCACACGATAAATTTCGTCTTCGCCGTCTAAATCCTCAACAAAGGTTATTCTAAAATCTTTGTCTATCAAAGTCTTATCATTTTTTAAATCGAATTGTTTTAAAACGCGAGGGTGCACTTCTTCAAAGGCTATTTCCTCGCCATTTTCAAACCAAAAGGTAAAGTAACCGTTTTTGTATTTTTTAAAAGCGGCGGTTCTCATAATTATATAAAGTAAAAAGTATTAGTCATTATTTTTCGTAGTATCCTAATGGATGTCTGGTGGCTGTACTGCTTCAGGATCATCATCATCAAAATCCTCATAGTCATCAACATCATAATTCTCCATAGTAACTTCAAGTTTGGCACTTACTTTCACAAGGTATTTAGTGTCTTCAGTAAGTACCTCAACAGCTTCAATAAGTTCGTTATGCTGATTTTTAAAGGAAATTATATGGTCATCATCATAGCCATCAGGATAGCGTTCTACCAAAAGCGCCAATATTTCTGGCGTTAATTTTTTAAAATCTACAATGACCCGTTTTAAGTTATCAGTTTTATTTTTCATAGTTAGTTAAAATTTGGGTTTGGTATTCGTTAATTAAAAGTACAGAAAAAATTAAATGCTGTCAATAACATTTCAATTTAAAATAACTTTGAATAACTAAGTTAATATATTTTTTTAAAAATTAAAACGCTATATTTTTGCGTAGTACTGCCAATTTTGTTGAAGTGTAATAATATAGTCTACGCATTAAAAATGCGGTATTTCAAAATTCACAATAAAGTTGCCAACATAATCTATAACGCAACTTAGATTTTATTTTACTTATGAAAAACCAACATACCAATCATCTATTATTATTAGGCTTAGCAACTTTATTTATAAGTACATCTGGGGTTTTGGGTAAGCACATAAACCTTCCAACACCATTAATAATTTGGTTTAGAAGTGCTTTAGCAGCATTATTTTTAGTAGTATTTTGTAAATTCAAAAAGCTAAAAGTTACTCTAAATTCTAAAAAAGACTTACCTACTATCATATTGGGCGGTATTTTATTAGGCGTACATTGGGTTAGCTATTTTTTTGCTTTAAAATTAAGCAATGTAGCAGTGGGAATGTTATCTATGTTTACGTTTCCAGTAATTACAGCATTACTTGAGCCACTATTTACAAAATCTAAACTAAACCCAATACACATACTTTTGGGTTTAATGGTATTGTTAGGTATTTATATACTTGCTCCAGAAATAAACTTTGAAAGCAGCTATTTAAAAGGTATCCTTTTAGGGGTGTTTTCTGCATTTAGTTACGCACTTAGAAATCTTATTTTAAAACAACATGTTTCTAAATACAACGGTACAGTTTTAATGATGCAACAATGCGTTATAGTTGCTATTTTATTAATACCTGTTTTATTCAGTGCAAATATTGAGCAAATACAAACCCAACTGCCATTTCTACTTATTCTTGGTTTGATAACTACAGCCTTAGGACATTCATTATTTATAAGCAGTTTAAAACACTTCTCAGTAAGTACCGCAAGTATTATCGGTAGTGCGCAACCCATTTTTGGAATTATTATGGCGTATTTTTTCTTGAATGAAATACCAACTTTAAACACATTTATTGGCGGCGCTCTAATTCTAGCAACTGTTGTTATTGAGAGTGTTAGATCGAGAAAATAATTTTTATTGTAACAAATCATACGTTTTAACGTTCTAATAGTCAATCATTAATTGGCCTTAGGCAATCAATCAAAAAATCAATCAGTAATGTTAAAGCGTTTTTTTATCATCTGCTCTGGTGCAGATACAGATATTTTAGAGCAGTGTTCCTCTGGCGAACAAAACAAATATGTGGGTATTGGTGCTACAGTATTCTTTACCGCAGTTATGGCATTTATAGCAGCTGGTTATGCGCTATATACTGTTTTCGACAATCTATTTACTGCACTTTTTTTCGGGTTAATTTGGGGACTTCTCATTTTTAACTTAGACCGTTATATTGTATCTACCATAAAAAAAACTGGAAGTGCTATTAATGAGTTTATACAAGCCTCTCCAAGACTAATATTAGCTGTAATTATAGCTATAGTTATCGCAAAACCTTTAGAATTAAAAATCTTCGAAAAGGAAATTAATCAAGTGCTTTTGGAAGAAAAAAATGCTATGACATTAGCTAATAAAAACCAAATAGCTGCACAATTTAATCCTGAAATAGAAGCTTTAACTGCAGAAATAAACAATTTACAAAATGCAATTACTTTAAAAGAAAGCGAAGTAAATAACTTATACGACACATATATTACTGAAGCTGAAGGTACAGCAGGAAGCAAATTATTAGGAAAAGGACCTGTGTATAAAGAAAAACGTGATAAACACGATACTGCTCTAATAGATTTGCAAAATTTAAAAACAGAAAACAAGATTAAAATTAATGCAGCCGAAACTAAAATTGCTGAATTACAAGGCAATTACAATACTAAAATAATAAACACACAACCCATTATTAATAATTTTGACGGTTTGATGGCACGTGTAAACGCGCTTAATAGACTACCATGGCTGCCTTCGCTGTTTATATTTTTACTTTTTTTAGCAATAGAAACTGCTCCTATTCTAGCAAAATTATTAGTACAAAAAGGTGTTTATGATTTTAAATTAGAAGACGAAGAAAATGCAGTTAAACACCTCATACTTCAAAATAAAAATCACAGAAGTGTATTATTAGATACAGAAAACACACTTAATGATAGTGTGTATTCTGATTTAAGAAACGACGAAGAACTATACACTTATAAAAGTAAAAAGGCTCGCGAGTTATTACAACTGCAAGCCGATAGTTTTTATAAAAGGCAAAAGCCTATGTTATAGATTATGCAATCATTTCTTTAGACTTAAAGTGATCATAAAGTTCTTTACAACCTAAGCCTACAATATATAATTGTTTATGAAGCGCTAAGGATTTTACATGTAAATCTGCTAAAGCAATAACACCAAACCTATCAACGTTCCTTAAGCCTTCAATATTTAATGTTAGTCTATTGAATTTTTCAAGTTCTAGCAAAAGCCTTTCTTTAAATAATTCAACGTTATTTCTATTGATTTCGCCACTTACTTTCACAACATTGTGACTAGATACTATTTCTAGGCTCATATTAAAATAGGTTTTATATCGACAAATTTGGGGTTTAATCGATTATTGTATTGGTGAATATAGTAAAAAAAACAAAATTTCCTACAATAAAACCAAAAAACACATTCTAATAAAGTAAAAGTAATTGAGAGTTTGAGATATAGCAATTAAAATTAAGCTGCTTCGTAGGCTTTAAAATGATCGTAAAGTTCTTTACATCCTAAACCAACAATAGAAAGTTCAATATTATTTTTAATAGACTGTGTATGCAAATCTGTTAAAGCATTTACGCCATAGCGATCAACACTATCTAAACCTTCTACACTTATAGTGAGTGTCTTAAATTTTTCGAAAGCTTCTTGAAATTCTGACTGAAATACTGCAATATTATTTTTATTCAATATTCCTTTTAGTTTGTAGAAATTATTACAACTGGTAATTCTTAAATCCATAGGTATTTATATTTAAATTCAACAATAAACTTGGGCTATTAATCGTCTGATTATGATGTAAATATATAACCTAAAGTTGAAATGTATTTTAGTTTTCGACAAATTGAATATTCTTTTAGTTAAACGTAAACTGAGTGTTAATTTCATCGACAACAAACACTTTTGGCATGATTTTTTGTTTACATTTACTTAGTTATATTATTGAAAACCTACAATTATGAAAAAAATAATTCTACTTTTAAGCATTTTAGTATGTAGCATCTCCAATGCTCAGGAAATTAAAGATGCTGATGTTAAAGCTATTAATAAAGTACTAAAAAAATCTCGCATCGCCTGGTCTAATAACGATATAGAAGGGTTTATGGATAGTTACTGGAAAAGCGACTCTTTAGCATTTTACGGAAAAAAAGGCGTTACTTATGGTTGGGACAACACCTTAGACCATTATTTGACCTATTATCCAACAGCAGCTTACACAGGAAAATTGAGTTTTAAGATAAATGCTATAAATAACATTGCTCCAGATTCTTATTATGTATTAGGTGAATTTCACATTAAACGAGATATTGGGAATGCCGATGGTATTTTTATGCTGGTATTTAAAAAGATTAATGGAGCGTGGAAAATTATTGCTGACACTTCGGCTTAAATTGTAATTGTTAAAGTTATAAGAGAACATTGGTTCTAAACGTGCTTAGTTTATATAAATATGCTGAAACTACAGCACTAAAAATAAAAAGACTCTACCTTACCCATTAAATAGTAAAAGCTCCTTATTGAGGAGCTTTTATTGACTAATTCAAGATGAAGTACTTAATCCATATCAAAACGTACACCTATAGAGATATTGTTTTGATCTACAGTTTGATTTTTGAAAATTGGTGATAAATCATATTTAAGATAAAGCGCGGTGTCTCCAAAAGCCACATAAGTACTTAAACCGTAGACTAAATTACTTGTATTGTAGCTTTGTTTTAGTTTATCTTTTTGGCGACTTCCATCTAAATCGTACTTTAATTTTTGGCGCGTTCCAATATTAAAACCAGCATAACCACCAACACCAATTTTAAATTGTTTTCTAGTAGAATATCTAAAGTATTTCTCTTTATCAATACGCTTAGATGGTCCAAATTCAAAATGTACAGGAAACACTAAATTACTCATCGATAATTTAGCTTTTCTAAGACTTTCAGGAAACTCTTCCAATATGGTTTGATTACCATTTTGAACAAAGTACTGATTACCGTTAGGCTTTAACCCATTAATTTGAAGAGATACACCATATTTAAATCTCATAAAATTTGTGTTTTTAAACACACGGTATTTCCATGCCCAACCCATTTCAAAGAAACGCGAACCGCCAATTTTGTATGGGGTGTCATCAAAATTTTCACCTTCTATAATGGCATTATTTAAACCGAATGCCAATACAAAATCACTTTTATTACGCCTATCGTATTTTCTGTGTTTAAGTGTATCGTTTTTCTTTTTACCGATGTAAATCAAGCTTAAATCGTCGTCGTCTGATCCTATTCTAATATAATCTACATTTTCTTCTTTACTGCCATACCCGGTTGTATTACGCTCAAGCAAAGCAATTTTATTGGTAAGAATTGCTATTCTATTTTCTATATTTAAAGCACGTTTTTTGGCCATTTCCATTCTAAGACTCACAGCTTCATCTTTGGTAATTTTATCATTTTTTAACCTTAAATCTATAGCCTCTACCTCTGCTTTTAATGCGGCTTTTTCTTCAACTTTTACATTAGCTATAGCTTGCTTTAGCTTATTAATTTCTGATTGATTTACTGACTTCGGGATGGTGTCTTGAGCTAAAACATAGTGTGCGTTTAAACTTAAAATGAGTAGTACTACATACTTAATAATTGTTTGCATAATTGTTCGTTTTTTGAATGATGATTTGATGATTGATTGATGATTTTTAACTTTAATTAATCTTCTTATACTAATTTAATTAATCGTTGCGTTGCGCAATTGCTGTTTTTACAGAACCATAGCTATCTTTTAAAGCTTTAAATACTTTATCTCTAAAAGATTGATCCAATTCGTATTCTACTTCTTGTAATAGTAAAGCAGCATCTACAAGCACTTGTTCTTCATGTTTCATTCTACTTAATAAAATGTCGCGCTGTGCTGCTTTTAAAAGCGAATCGATAGAAGCATCAGACACACCAGATGTTGTTTCACTTAGCTTATAAATAGCATCTGCAACCTCTTGTGCTTTTTCGGTTTCAAATGCTACAGCTTCAACTTTTCTGGTTTTTAAAATATCATTTTCACTTTTAGTGATTTCAACTGCTTCTTCTTTAGCTATTTGTATAGGTGTTTCAGTTAAATTGAGATTAGTTTTATTAGCTATCTCGCTGCTATTGGTTTTAAGTTTATGTGTTTCTTTTTCAATATTATCAACTGCTACTGTTGTTTCTTCCGCAGTATCAAAATCGTTTGTTATAGGTGTATTATCTATACCTTCATGGGTATTTACAATGGTATCTGTTTCTGTTGGTGTATTAGAAAATTGAAAAACAACAAACAAAATTCCAATAACACTTGCGGCAATACCAATCCACCACATACTTTTGTTATTTGTTGTGTTATCCTCAGCATCTAAACGCTTAGATAATGTATCCCACGCGGCATTTGATGGCGTTATGGTGCGGTTTTTTAGCTTGTACTTAAAGTCGTCTTCAAATTTAATTGGTGCCATAGCTTATTTTATTTACTTTTTTTATTTGTTCTTGAAGCATCTTTCGTGCTTTAAATAATTGCGATTTTGATGTGCCCTCGCTAATGTTTAATAGTTGGGCAATCTCAAAATGTTTGTAACCTTCAATGGCATACATTACAAATACCACACGATACCCTTCAGGTAAATTATCAATTAATTTTTGAATGTCGTTTACTTCTAAATCGGTTTCCATACTATTGCTATAATTGTATGTACTTACATCTTCCTCAGACACAAAATCAATACTTTTTTTTTGTCTTAAATATGAAATTGATGCCCTTATCATGATACGCCGTATCCACCCTTCAAAGCTGCCTTCACTCTTATATGTATGCAAATTTTTAAACACTTTAAAGAAACCATTAAGCATTGCTTCTTCGGCTTGTTGCGTATCTTTTATGTAGTATCTACAAACACTTAACATTTTTGGCGCATGTATTTCGAACAACACATGTTGTGCTTCACGATTATTTTTAATCGCTTTTTGTATTAGTGCGCTTTCGTTTTTATGTAGCTGTATAACTTTCAAAAAAGATTTCATATTAACACCAACTAAAATTAAATATCATGAGTTCAATTTTTTATTTTTCAATTTCTATCCGTTAAAAAATGTAACCGTAGCCCCACTATGCTTAGAATTTTTGCCTATATAAATTAAAAAACAATTAAATTTCACTTTTCATGATATGTAACATTACTTAGGTGTGCTTACTATTTATATAGACGCAAATAGTTTTAAAATGGTTGCCTAGGGTTTGACTTTTTTTGACACTTACTCAAATTGATCGAAATAAAAGAAGCAATAATTAATATCAAATATGCATTTTTTAAATTTAATTTTTATCAAAACCTCAATATCAATGATTTATTTATTCTAAAACATCCATTTCACTGAATTTTATTTAAAAGATACTTATATTTAAGAAAATTAGAGTTTATGGCTAACGACGATCTTTTTTCATCATATGATTTACTTCCCAATACTTGGGATGAAATGTATAATAACCCATCAGATATTCGATCTCAATATAAAATCATTAATGAATATTTAAAAAGCACCTCACCAGAGATGCTCTTTAAGAAAGAAGAACTGTCTAAACAGTTATTCATGAACCAAGGTGTTACGTTTACGGTATATAATGATAATGAGGGTATCGAAAAGATTTTCCCTTTTGATATTGTTCCAAGAATAATAACTAGTAGTGAATGGGAAAAAATTGATAGAGGTATAAAACAACGCTTAAAGGCCCTTAACCTATTTATCAAAGATATTTACCACGAACAGTATATAATAGAAGATGGTATAATTCCAGCAGAACTCATCTACTCGTGCCCCAACTTTTTAAGAGAAATGAAAGGTGTTAAAGTACCTCACGATATTTACGTACACATTGCTGGTGTTGATTTAATAAGAAATAATGATGGTGAATTTTACGTGCTTGAAGACAATTTAAGAACACCATCGGGTGTGAGCTATATGCTTGAAAACAGGGAAATATCTAAACGTATATTTCCAGGAATAATTCCTAAAAATCAAATAAGGCCAGTAAGTAACTATCCTAATTTACTGTATAAAAAACTAAAAGAACTGTCAGACCAAAACGACCCTAATATTGTATTACTCACTCCGGGCATATATAATTCTGCTTACTACGAACATACTACTTTAGCCCGCCTTATGGGTATTGAATTGGTAGAAGGTAGCGACTTGGTTGTTAAAGACCATTTTGTTTTTATGAAAACTACCAACGGACTAAAACGTGTTGATGTAATTTATAGACGTGTTGATGATGACTTTTTAGACCCACTAGAGTTTAATGAAGCTAGTACATTGGGAGTAGCTGGTATTATGGCCGTTTATAGGAAAGGCAATGTAAATATCGTAAATGCACCTGGAACTGGAATTGCAGACGATAAAGCAATTTATATTTATGTGCCCGATATGATTAAATACTACCTAGAAGAAGACCCTATTTTAAAGAATATTGAAACCTATCAACTAGGTAAACCTGAGGAATATGAGTATGTAGCAAAGCACATTAAAAACATGGTTATTAAAAAAACCGACGGTAGCGGTGGCTATGGGATGTTAATGGGACATGAAGCTACGGAAGAAGAGATTAAAGACTACTTAAACAACGTTAAGAAAAATGCAGATAATTTTATAGCACAGCCTATTTTAAGGTTATCTACAGCGCCATGTTGTATAGATGGAAAATTATCGCCACGGTGTATTGATTTAAGACCTTTTGCACTTTCAGGTAAAGACGGTATAGATGTTACTCCTGGCGGACTTACAAGGGTTGCCTTAAAAAAAGGGTCGCTAGTGGTTAATAGCTCTCAAGGTGGTGGTAGTAAAGACACTTGGGTAATTCAATAAAACAAAAATACAAATCATGCTTAGTAGAGTTGCAAATAATTTAATTTGGCTAGATAGATATATGGAACGCGGCAATGGTATTTTAAGTTTACTTAAAGTAAACTTTTATGCCAACCAGGACTCTCCTGAATTATTTTCATGGTCTCCCATCATTAAAAATTACACAAGTACAGATAATACATTTTATACCGAAGATGCTGTTGCCTGTATAGACTTTATAATATTTGATAACGAAAACTCAAACTCAATTGTAAACATTGTTAAAAAAGCTAGAGAAAATGCACGTAGTGTTCAAGAGCACATCTCTAAAGAATTGTGGTTATGCATTAATAGCTACTATTTATTCCTAACAAAAAAAGGACTTCGTGAAAAGCTTAATGAAGAAGACCTTATCGTTTTTTTAGATAATCTTTTAGCATTTCATCTAAAATTCTACGGCAATATGGAAATTACCCTAGAACGAGGACCCGCATATTATTTTATGAATATTGGTAAATATCTAGAAAGAGTTATACAAATCTCTGACTTTACCGCTATGAAACTGATTGAAATTGCTAAAACCTCCGACAATTTAGAGCAAAGTTTTTATTGGAAAAACTTACTGCTATCTATTGGCGGATATCAATTATACTTAAAAAAATACAAGTCTTTTAAGGAAGATCACATTATTGCTATGATATTTCAAGATACGCTGTTTCCACGTTCTGTGTATTATTGCATCAATAAATTAAACAGGCATGTAAATCTTCTAATAGACACCGGAGAACTAGAAAAAAATAATATAGAATTTTTACTTGGAAAGCTAGAAAGTACAATAAAATATACTACTATTGAGAGTATAAACGATCAAGGTCTTGATAATTTTATACAAAGCATAAAAGAAGACATCAAAAATATTTCTTACAGCATTAATACTGTATATTTTTCTAATATCAACTAGTTAAACTTATGCCAACCTTTTTTATAAAACACCTTACTAAGTACAGCTATAGCAATTTGATAATAGATGGTGCAAATCAAATTATGTTGCACCCTATACAGGATGAATTTCAGAGTGTAATATCTCATACGTTAAGCATCAATACAAATCCAAAAATAGAAACTTACACCAATTTTTATGGAAACACTGTTGGCACGTTTATGATACTAGAGCCCCATAATTTTTTATCTATTGTTTCTGAAATTGAGGTAAATACTAAAGAAAAACGCTTTCCTAACGACCAAAAACCTGTAAATGAGCTATGGGCAGAACTAAAACGTATAAGCTATAAACCAAAATTTTTAGATTATTTAAATTATAAAACGTTTGACGGTACAGATGCTATTTTAAAACTTTTAAGCACGAAAGATCTGGATGTACTTTCGCCTTTTAAAATTGTGCTCGAACTATCTGAATACATTTATACCAATTTTAAATACATACAAGGTATTACTGATGTAGACTCTAAATTGGATCATGTCTGGAAGTTAAAAGCAGGTGTTTGTCAAGATTTTACTAATATTCTCTTACAAATGGTAAGAATGTTGGGTATTCCTGCGCGTTATGTAAGCGGCTATATTTGCCCTAATGAATCGGGTTCTCGTGGCGAAGGAGCTACACATGCTTGGATAGAAGTTTATATACCGTTTTACGGATGGCTAGGTATAGATCCTACAAATAACGCTATTGCTAACCAATACCATGTACGTTTAGCTGTTGGTAGAGATTATAACGATTGTACCCCAGTAAAAGGCGTTTTTAAAGGTAATGCTAAAAGCGAATTATTTGTAAAAGTAAAAGTTGACACCTTTGAAAATGCTGAGGAACTCAGCATAACCCTTAAAAAGAATGAAATAGAAGTGAATAATAACAGTTATTTACAAAACGTAAAGCTATTGCAACAAATGCAGCAGCAGCAGCAGCAGCAGCAGTAGCAGCAGTAGCAGCAGTAGCATTAATTAAACCTGAATTAGTTTTACCACTTTATATAACATAACCAACTAATAAAACTGAATACCCATTCAACCAGAAAAACTAAGGTTATAAACGCAAATTTTATTTATTTTTTCCTGTCGATTACATAATTCACCATAAGTATAAGTGAACTTTTAAATTCTGATTCTGGATAGCTTTCTAATAGTTTTAAAGCTTCGGCTTGAAAAGATTTCATTTTTTCAACGGCATAATCTAAACCACCGTTTTGCTTTACAAAAGCGATAACCTCTTTTACGCGTTTGGTATCTTTGTTATGGTTTTTAATAGAATTTATAAGCCATCTTTTATCTTTCTTATCGGCCTTGTTTAAGGCATAAATTAAAGGCAAGGTCATTTTTTGTTCCTTAATATCAATACCTGTGGGTTTGCCTATTTGCGCATCGCCATAATCAAATAAATCGTCTTTTATTTGAAATGCCATACCTATTAGTTCTCCAAATTTACGCATGGTATCTACATGCTGTGATTCTGGCTTTACAGCAGCTGCACCCAAACTACAACATGCCGCTATTAAGGTTGCGGTTTTTTGACGTATAATTTCATAATATACATCTTCGGTAATATCAAGCTTTCTTGCTTTTTCTATTTGAAGTAATTCGCCCTCACTCATTTCGCGAACGGCGATAGAAATTATTTTAAGCAAATCGAAATCACCATTGTCTATTGAAAGCAATAAGCCTTTTGATAGTAAAAAATCGCCTATTAAAACTGCTATTTTATTTTTCCAAAGTGCGTTAACAGAGAAGAAGCCTCTACGCCGGTTACTATCATCTACAACATCATCGTGCACTAGCGTTGCTGTATGTATTAATTCAATTACTGAAGCACCGCGATACGTGCGCTCGTTTACCTCACCTTCAGACACCATTTTAGCAACTAAAAACACAAACATAGGGCGCATTTGCTTGCCCTTTCTATTTACAATATAATGGGTAATTCTATTTAGTAGCGCTACTTTACTAGACATAGAAAGTTGAAACTTTTGCTCAAAAAGTTCCATCTCGTATGCTATGGGTTGTTTTATTTGCTCTACTACTTTCATTATTTTATAAAGATACTATTTGTTAGGTTTTATTTGCCAACTGGCCGCAAGCTGCATCAATATCTTTTCCTCTACTTCGCCTAACGGTTACGGTAATGTTATTTGCTTCTAATACGCTTACGTACATGTCGATGGCTTGAGAATTTGCTTGTTGAAATTCGCCATCATCAATTGGGTTGTATTCTATAAGATTGACCTTGCTAGGTGCAAATTTGCAAAATTGCACCAAGGCATCTACATCTTTTCGTTTATCGTTTATCCCTTTCCAAACTACGTACTCGTAAGTAATTCTATTTTTTGTTTTGGCATACCAATACTCTAAAGCTGCTCTTAAATCTACCAACGGAAACGTAGCATTAAACGGCATTATTGATGTTCTTACATCATCTATAGCTGAGTGTAAGGATACTGCGAGTTTAAACTTTACGTTATCGTCTGCCATTTTTTTAATCATTTTTGGTACGCCTGATGTTGAAACTACAATACGTTTTGGCGACATTGCCAATCCTTCGGGTGATGTAATTTTATCTATGGCTTTTAGTACATTATTATAATTCATGAGTGGTTCTCCCATTCCCATAAACACAATGTTACTTAATGGCCTATTATGGTACAATCTACTCTCATTATCTATAGCTACTACTTGATCGTAAATTTCGTCTGGATTAAGGTTTCGCATGCGCTTTAATCTTGCTGTAGCACAAAAGCGGCAATCTAAACTACAGCCTACTTGACTAGACACACAGGCGGTGGTTCTTGTTTTTGTTGGTATTAAAACCGATTCTACAATTAACCCATCGTGCAACTGTACGGCATTTTTTATGGTGCCATCGCTACTGCGTTGCATGGTATCAACACGAATGTGATTAATTACAAAGTTGTCTTGGAGCATTTGGCGCGTTTGTTTGGAGAGGTTAGTCATTGTATCAAAACTATGGGCAGATTTTTGCCATAGCCATTCGTATACTTGATTACCTCTAAAAGCTTTATCGTTTTGACTGACGAAAAAGTCTCTTAGCTGCTCTTTTGTTAATGCGCGTATGTCTTTTTTTGTAGCATCCATTTACGTTTGCAAAAATAGTGAAAGGATTGACGAATTACGATTTTTGAATTACGAATTGTTATATACAGACGAAACCCGCGTTAGGGATAGCAGCGGCATCCTTTTTAAAATCTTGAAAAGGTAAATTTTAAAAAGAACTGTAATGATTAAGATTGCCACGTCGTTCCTCCTCGCAATGACGTGTTTTTTAAAAAGATATAGCGGATAGCCCGACCCTTGTGGTAACGCCCAAAAAAAAAGTCTCGCTAAAAACGAGACTTTAATTTTATATGATTAACATGGCATCGCCATAGCTATAGAATTTGTATTTTTCTTTGATGGCTTCTTGGTAGGCTTCCATTACAAAATCGTGACCTGCAAATGCTGAAATCATCATGAGCAGTGTAGATTTTGGTGTGTGAAAGTTAGTTACCATGCAGTTTGCGATACTAAAATCGTAGGGTGGGAAAATAAATTTATTGGTCCATCCATCCATTTCATTTAATAATCCGCTAGAGGATACCGCGCTTTCTATAGTACGCATTGCAGTTGTACCTACGGCGCAAATACGCCTTCTTTCTTTAATTCCTGTATTGATAATATCTACAGCTTGAGGACCTATTTTTATTTCTTCACTATCCATTTTGTGTTTAGATAAATCTTCAACCTCAACGGGGTTAAACGTTCCTAAACCTACGTGTAGTGTTACTTCTGCAAAATTTACACCTTTAATTTCTAAACGCTTTAATAGGTGTTTTGAAAAGTGTAATCCTGCTGTTGGTGCTGCTACGGCACCTTCGTTTTTTGCAAAAATGGTTTGGTAACGCTCCTCATCCTCTGGCTCTACATCGCGCTTAATGTATTTTGGTAGTGGTGTTTCTCCTAGCTCGTTAAGTTTAATTCTAAATTCTTTGTAAGACCCATCGTAAAGAAAACGTAGTGTTCGCCCTCTTGATGTTGTGTTATCTATAACTTCGGCCACTAAACTCTCGTCTTCACCAAAGTACAGTTTATTACCTATTCGAATTTTTCTTGCTGGGTCTACCAATACATCCCATAGACGTTGCTCTTCGTTTAATTCTCGCAGTAAAAACACTTCTATTCTTGCACCTGTTTTTTCTTTATTGCCGTATAAACGAGCAGGAAAAACTTTGGTGTTGTTCAAAATCATTACATCGTCTTCATCAAAATAGTTTATAAGATCTTTAAACTGCTTGTGTTCTATGGTTTGTTCTTTTCTGTTTAAAACCATTAAGCGAGATTCATCTCTGTTTTCTGAAGGATATTCTGCTAATAATTCTGGTGGTAAATCGAAACCGAAGTGCGATAATTTCATGGATAATTAATTTATTTGGTATAATTACTTATATAGAATACAAATATACAATCTGAGGATAGGGGTTGTCAAGTAAATAGACAATTATTATTTGGCTATATGAAATCCTATGGCTTGCAAATCTTCCCAAAATGTTGGGTAACTTTTTGATACCACACCTGCTTCTTTAATAATAACGTCTTGTTTTAAAGCTACTGGTGCAAATGCCATTGCCATTCTATGATCGTTGTATGTGCTTATAGAAACCATTGGTTTTATACCGTTTGATGCTTTTAAATGCAAAGACTTATCGGTAATATGTACATCTCCGCCTAACTTTTCAATTTCAGTTTTTAGAGCTACTAACCTATCGGTTTCCTTAATTTTTAGGGTGTGTAAGCCCGTTAAATCGCAAGATACACCCAAAACAAAACAGGTAACTGCTATAGTTTGTGCAATGTCTGGCGCGTTTTTTAAATCTAGTGTTAGTGGTGTTACTTTTGAAGTGGTTTTGGTTAGCGTAATACTATTTTCATGAAACGTTGCTGTTACTCCAAAATGTTTGTAAATAGCAACCAAACACGAATCGCCTTGCAGTGAATGTTCTTTGTAAGACGATAGCGTTATTTGCGTACCAACATCGCTAATGGCTACTATACTAAAATAATAGGATGCTGATGACCAATCGGACTCCACTGTTAGTGGTTTGGGTTTTGCGTTTGAAGTATATACGGTAATTACGTTATTTTTAAATGATGTTTCTACGCCTATTTCGTTTAACAAGCTTAACGTCATATTAATATAAGGTACAGATGTAATATCACCCTCTAACGTTAATTCTATACCATTTTCTAACTTTGAAGCTATAAGTAATAATGCAGAAATGTATTGGCTACTTACATTGGCCTTTAAAGATACCTTATGTTTTTTGAGCTTCTTACCTGTAATGGCTATTGGAGGAAAGCCTTCGTTTTCAACATAACTAATTTCTGCGCCTAATGCTCTTAACGCTTCTACTAATATTTTTATAGGGCGCTCTTTCATGCGTTTAGAGCCTGTTAAAACAGTATCTCTACCTTCTTGTACCGAAAAATAGGCGGTAAGAAAACGCATTGCGGTTCCTGCGTGGTGGATATCTATTAGTTTATCTGATGATGCTAGTGCTTTACTCATTAAATTACTATCGTCAGAATTTGATACATTATCAAGTTCTATTTCAGGAAATAGTGCTTGTAACAACAACAAACGGTTAGATTCACTTTTAGAGCCTGTGATTTGTACCGTTGATGCCTTTTGTATTGTTGATGTATGTAGGGTGATATCCATTAAAAAACGCTTCTAAAATTAGAAGCGTCAAATATAATTACAATTATTTTAATTTTTGATTATTGTGATGCCTATCGTGGTCGCGTTTTGCTTTTTTATCCATACGCTTATCAAAAGCGGCTTGTAAATCTACACCTGTTTGGTTGGCTAAACATAATACCACAAAAAGCACATCAGCTAACTCTTCGCCTAAATCTTTGTTTTTATCGCTTTCTTTTTCACTTTGTTCTCCGTAACGGCGTGCAATAATTCTAGCAACCTCACCTACTTCTTCGGTAAGTTGCGCCATATTTGT
>CALDUF010000102.1 GCA_937923515.1 uncultured Flavobacteriaceae bacterium | reverse complement strand
GTTGGTCGTGTGGCACTATGATTGGCAAAACAACCATTTTTTAAAGGATAATTTCCTGTAAAAATCTGCGACCGGCTTGGCGCACAAATAGCTTGTGCTGTAAACGCATTCGTAAATAGCATCCCTTCTTTAGCCAAACGGTCTACGGCAGAGGTATTTACTTTTTCATTACCGTAACAACCATAATCGTAGACATCTTGATCATCTGCCAAATAAAAAATCATATTTGGCAGAGACGTTTTTGTTTCTGCTGTATCGGCTTTAGACACCGTTTTTGGTCTCGCATTCATTTGTTTGATTCCAGAACACGCTATAAGTATAGCGGCTACACAGGTTAGAGTTCCTAAAATCAATATTTTTTTATGCTTCATAATCTTCAATTCTTATTTTCCATATGCTTTTACCGCATCTTTTTTAGGAAAAGGCACGTTTTCTCCATTTTTCACCCAAGTCCCTGTTGGTGCTTTGTTTGATTTTAACCAAGCCAACATATCTGCATTCATTTGTAAAGCAATTTTTAGCTGCTTCTTAGTGGGGTTGTTTAAAATGTTTTTCTTTTCGGAAATGTCACTATTCACATGATACATAGCAAAGGTCTCCGTTTCATAAAAATAAAATAGCTTGTAGTAGTCGCTCCCTATTCGTGTTTGAATGAGTGTTGAAGGTGAAAAGCGTTCGTCCATATAGCCCGGTAAATGCCAAAACAAATTCTCTCGAGACAACCATTTTTCTTCGCCTTTAAGAATTTTAGCAAACGAAACTCCATCGTATTGTGCTGTACTACCATCGGGCTTTTTTAATGTTGAAAGGTCTACTCCTGTTAATTCGGCTAGTGTGGGTAAAAAATCAATACAGTGTACCGATTGGTTTGTTATCGTATTTGCTTTAATAACGCCTGGGTATCTAAAAATTAAAGGCACTCTAATACCGCCTTCTGTTAACGTTCCTTTTTTCCCTGTTAGTGGTTTATTGTCTTTTAACCCGCCATTATCTGAATAAACGATAAAAATTGTATTGTTGGTAATGTCATCAGAGACATCGCCATCGCCATTCGGATCTTTTATTGCACGGTTAATCTTGCCGATATTTTGATCCAACAACTCAATCATAGACGCATATTCTGCCAAACGCTCATTTAAACCGCGCTTTCTATATTTTTCGGTTAAATCTTTTCGACCTACAACTTTAGAATGCACCGCATGAAAAGGCACATATAAAAAGAACGGCTGATCGCCATTTGCATTTTCTTTAATATAATCTGCTGAAAAATCACCAATGGCATCGGTAAGGTGTTTTGGTGTGCCCTCTAAAAGTGATAACTCACTTCGTGAAGCATACGGCTTAAGCGTGGTATTGATGTAGTTTTGATCGTAAGGTGTCGCATACTTATCGACGTATTTGGACTTGAAAGTCCAACCTTTACGATCGGATTGCAAGGCCATATAATACGATTTTGTACGTTTCCCATCTACAGGTGCAGCGATAATATGGTGAATATCGGCTGGCAAATCAATACCAAAATCGCCTACTAAAGGATGCGGCGTCCCATGACTCTTCCCTATAAAAGCGGTTTTGTAACCTTGAGTTTTAAGGGCGTCGAAGATATTGATCCCGTCCTCTGCAATTACTTTTTTCTGCTGAAACGGTTTGATTGGCAAATTAGGGAATCCTTTTGTTCTTTTATCTTGCCTGCTTAAAGAGCCTACATTATACACCTGATTATCTTCCCCTGTAGGATACTGCCCGCTAATTAGAGAAGCTCTAGAGGGTGCACAGTTTTGGTTGGTGTACGCGTAAGCAAAAGACATGCCTTCTGATGCTAATTGATCGATTACAGGTGTTTCGTATCGTTTAGAACCTCTGCCACCATTGGTATTACCTGTGCTCACATCCACCCATCCTAAATCGTCGGCAAATAATAATACGATATTGGGTTTTGCTTTTTTTTCTGTTTTAGATTGAGAGAAAGTCAATAGCGGTGCTACTGCCAGAACACCTATTGTGATCTTTGAAATTAAGCGCATTACATTTATTTTTATTTGATTTTACTTTTATGATTTTCAATAACACAAAAAAATTCCTACCTTAAGTTTAAGATAGAAATTTTTTAAAACTATTTTTTATTGCATATTAATTATATACTATCTTTTTATAATCATCCTTAATTTTAATGATGTACAGGCCTCGAGAAAAGTTAGAGATATCTACTGTCTTTCCTTTTCCTGAAATGACCTTAATACCTGTCAAATTATAAACTTCCCAATATTCAGCATTTTGAGTTTTTAATGTAAATATACCTCTAGAACTTGGATTAGGAAAGACTGCAAAGGTATTATTTAATTTGTTGTCTTCTACAGATAGGCTTTCTTGTAAAAATGTTGCCTGTATATCTAGATTTGAGTTTACCGTTATGGCTAAAGGGTTTTCTGTACTTATAACATCTCCAGTCCAACCTTGAAATACCCAACCCTGATCTGCTATGGCTGTTAAATTAAATTTCTGCCCTGCAAGAGACGTTCCACTTCTATAGTTTAATAAACCGTTACCTTCTTTCGAAATAAAGACATCGAATATCTCTGCACTTTGCAAAGGTATAAATTCAATACGATCAAATTCAATACGACCTGAATTTACACTTTCATACACTTTAAACTCATTAATGGTACCTGTCCAATGCGACCAGTTTGTTAAATCTACATCTATAGTATGCCATTCATCATCATTAGGAATGGTTATTTTTTTTCTTCCAGGGGCAAATTCTGTACCAGGAACATTTGCTGCTAGTTGTAGGCTTGAGTCTTCAGTATTATTTTTAACTACCAGTCGTAACGTACCATACAAATCAGAACCTATATTTAAACCTGTAATAGCAGCCATAGGAAATGCAAAACCACTAGAATAATTCAAGGTTAATTTATCATCATCAGTGTTTACCGTCATTCCTGAGCTAACTGCACCCCATGGCGAAAAGTCTTCAGTCGTTGTCCATACAACTGTTGCAGGTGTAATGGTTTCTACGAAATAATCTTCGGTTCTAAACTCAAATTTTTCAAACGCAAAAGAAGCTATCTCTGTTGCTATATTTATTTTTGATCCTATGCCGTCGTTCTCTCGTGGGGTTGTTACACTACTTTTCCAATCTGTATATTCATGTGGGTTCGGATTGTCGTAAGCTGCATACGCCGCTAAACCAGTTTCGGTTAAAATCCTATCTGGAGCGCCTCTGTCGTTAAATCCATTTTTCACATATCCTGATCCTGGGTTATCTTCTAGAAAATTCTGAAGTTTGTTATTTGTATTATCGTAAGAAAGGCTTCTATAATATAAGGTTGTACCTATAGGTAATTCTGAGTTAAACGCTACGTTTACTGTTTCATTAGTTCTGTAAGCCAATGAACTCCCATTATAATTATAAATTAAGACATCGTATTCTGTAGCTGTTTCACTTTTTGCGAAAAAGGCATCTAGATCATTACTTGAAGTGTTAGGGGTTCCAGAAACATCAGAAGCATAATGCACTTTACCATTCATAGAATTTAGCGTTGTTATTGCAGGAGGGTCTTGTGACCCTGTTCTATTCCCCCATCTGTAAATTAAATCTAGTCCTTTGTCTTTATTTTTATAATAGATATTAGAAAAAGACAATTCTACAATTTCAGCATGAGATGTTTCAGCATTGATAAACCCTCTTCCGTCTGCTCCATTCATGGTTGTTACCGTAGCATATTCCATCAAATCTATAGTCGCTTTACTATTCCATTTAGGGTGATTTACCAATCCTCCAAAAAGCTTTTCAAATTTGGTTCTCATATTACGTAAATTACTATTTCCTATAATTACGTAATCTGATATGCCCCAAAAATCGTATCTTAAATTATGATCAGATGCGTAGCTTATTAAATCTTCTGCAAAAGAAGCAAAAGGTTCTCCTTTGTAATTTAATACTGTTCCGTTTCTAAAAACAAAATCAGGAGCTCTTGTGTGAACACCTACAATTGCCTCGGGCAAAACGGCTCGAATAGCTTGCTCTGTATTTTCAAAATGTTCTATAAAGTCTTGTTTGGTTCCAAACCAATGGTCTGGCGTTTCTATCTCGGAACCTATTCTAAATCGCCAAGACAAAACTTGTGTTTCCCCATAAGTTTCTACTAGTTTGGTCATTAAAGCTTTTATGTAGTCGTGATAGGCTTGCTTATCTGCTGGAGGTAAAGAGTTTCCGTAAATAGAAATTTGTTCATCTTCACGAAAATTCACATTGTCTCTAGTTCCAGCAGGAATAAATGTATATCCGTGTTGAAATGCCCATGAAGGTTGATCTAATACTATTTGAAGAAGCTCTGTTTGAGAATTAATAATTTTATTCAATCGTTCTATAAGTGGTTCAAATCTGTAAACGTACTGATTGTTAATAGAATCGTACAGACAAGTGTCAAAATCTAAATCTTTTACATCTTCTCCATTAACAACTTTTTTAATACCTCCTATCATTCTAACCGTGTTCATTTTAAGACCTGGACGAATATTAGAACCATTTTTTGGACTAATGCGATTAGCAACAGACCATATATTATGTAAAGGTTCATTTTGCCTAGTCATATCTGTAAAATCTGTAGAGAGTGTAACTTGAGCCTCTAAGCCTATAAAAATAAAAAGTGTTAGAACTAAAATTAATTTTTCTTTAAGTACCATTTGTATATGTATTTACAACTTTATTTTAACTTATAGGTAAGTTAAAAGTATCTGTATTACATGGCAAACTACAAACAATATTTATAAATACTGTCATGTAGAGTCTTGATGATAAATTGGTTAGTCCTATAGGGTTTAATATTTATAAGTAATCATCGGTCTGCTCCAATTACCTTTACAGGCGTTTTTTGAGCGCCATTTACACGTTTTTTCTGCGCTACAAAATAGGGCTGAAAGGTGTAATTTGAAGCCGCATCCCAAATGACATTTTTCTGAGGCAACAGCGCTTTTAACGCCTTCTTTTCAGCATTAAATTTTGCATTACCAGCTTCATTATGCCATTCATTTGGATCTACACGATGGTCGTAAAACTCTTCTGTACCATCTTCATAGCGAATGTATCTATAGTCATCTTTTTTTATAGCATGATTATTCATCGCAAAGGTAGTAATTGCATAAGACTCTGTCACACCTTTATCGCTTTGCATCATAGCGACCAAACTCTTGCCTTC
>CALDUF010000101.1 GCA_937923515.1 uncultured Flavobacteriaceae bacterium | reverse complement strand
GTTCTTTAGTTCCCGATTTTACAATGCGTCCGTTATACAATACGTGTACATAATCTGGAACAATATAATCTAGCATGCGTTGGTAATGCGTAATTACAACTACTGCATTGTCTTTACTTTTTAATTTGTTTACTCCATTTGCTACAATACGCAATGCATCGATATCTAGTCCAGAATCGGTTTCATCTAATATGGCCAATTTTGGCTCTAGCATTGCCATTTGAAAAATTTCGTTACGCTTTTTTTCTCCGCCTGAAAAACCTTCGTTTAACGAGCGTGATAAGAATTTTCTATCTATTTCTAAAAGCTCTGCTTTTTCGCGAATAAGTTTTAACATGTCTTTGGCGGGCATATCTTCTAAACCTCTTGCTTTACGGGACTCGTTAATGGCCGTTTTTATAAAGTTTGTTACGGATACACCTGGTATTTCTACGGGGTATTGAAATGATAAAAATACGCCTTTATGGGCACGTTCTTCTGCTGCTAGCTCTTCTATATCTTCGTTATCGAAAATAATACTGCCTTCTGTAACTTCGTACTCTTCTTTACCTGCAATAACCGAAGATAAGGTACTTTTTCCTGAACCGTTTGGCCCCATTATAGCGTGTACTTCTCCTGGTTTTACTTCTAGATTAATGCCTTTTAATATGCTTTTATCTTCTATACTTGCGTGTAAATTGTTTATTTTTAACATGACTTTTTTTTATAATTTCAAAAAACCGAAACGGTTTGTATGTTTGGTGTTATTTCGTTTTTTGATTTTTTTATGTTGATTAGCTTCCTAATTTTATCGTATTATTTTCGTCTTGAGTTACTGGCATAACTGCTATAATCTCTTCTATCTCTAATTTGTTATCCCAAAGAATGGTTTCGTGTTTTTGTTGTGTTACCTTTCCTTTTAGCTCTACAAGTACCATATCGGTTGGTGCTTTCTTGTGTTTTTCTGCTAGTTTTTGCAATTCGTCTAATTTATCGCTTAGCAATACACCGTAGATTTCTGATGTGGTTTGCAACACTGCGGCACCATTATAGTATACAAATTCGCCTTTAAAAAGCTTATTTGCTTCTACTTCTTTTGCTTGGGATGATAATTCTGTTTCTGGCGTTTTTTCTTGGTCTGTTTTGTTTTTACAGCTTACACTAAGTGCTATAATGCTAAGAATAAGAATTGCTTTTTTCATTTTTAGAGACTTAAATTTATTATCCTACACTACCTTCTAAACTAATTTCTAATAATTTTTGGGCTTCTACGGCAAACTCCATAGGTAACTTGTTTAATACTTCTTTACTAAAACCGTTTACTATTAATGCAATGGCTTTTTCTGTATCTATACCACGTTGGTTACAGTAAAATATTTGGTCTTCGCCTATTTTACTTGTGGTGGCTTCGTGCTCTATTTTTGCGGTTTTATTGTTTGCTTCTATGTATGGGAAGGTATGTGCTCCACAGGCATTGCCCATTAATAAACTATCGCACTGCGAAAAATTTCGGGCATTCTTGGCTCTAGAGCTTACCTGTACCAGGCCTCGGTAACTGTTTTGAGATTGCCCTGCCGAAATACCTTTAGATATTATAGTAGACTTGGTATTGTTACCTAAGTGGATCATTTTTGTTCCTGTATCGGCTTGTTGGTAGTTATTTGTTACGGCAATAGAGTAAAACTCTCCTACCGAATTATCGCCTTTTAATATACATGATGGGTATTTCCATGTTACGGCAGATCCTGTTTCTACCTGCGTCCATGAAATTTTAGCATTGGTTTCGCACAGCCCTCTTTTGGTTACAAAATTGTATACGCCTCCTTTGCCTTCGGCATTTCCTGGAAACCAGTTTTGTACTGTAGAGTATTTTATTTCAGCATCGTCTAAAGCAATTAACTCTACAACTGCGGCATGCAATTGGTTTTCGTCACGGCTAGGTGCTGTACAACCTTCAAGATAACTTACATAACTACCTTCATCTGCAATTACTAGTGTTCTTTCAAATTGCCCAGTTCCTGCTTGGTTAATTCTAAAATAGGTAGATAATTCCATTGGGCATCTTACACCTTTTGGAATGTAACAAAACGAACCATCACTAAATACGGCCGAATTTAAAGCGGCATAAAAGTTGTCTTTTTGCGGTACAACAGTACCTAAGTATTTTTTTACCAGTTCTGGGTGCTCTTTAATAGCCTCAGAAATACTCATAAAAATTATACCTTTTTCGCCTAGTGTTTTCTTAAATGTTGTTGCAACAGAAACGGAATCTACCACAACATCCATAGCAACACCAGCGAGTTTTTTCTGTTCGTCTAGCGATATACCTAGTTTTTCAAAAGTGGCCAATAATTCTGGATCTACCTCGTCAATACTATCGTATTTTGGTTTGCTGTTTGGTGCAGAATAGTATGAAATACCTTGAAAATCTGGCTTTTCGTAATGCACGTTTGCCCATTCAGGTTCTTCCATTTCTTGCCAAATACGAAATGATTGTAGGCGCCAATCGGTCATCCATTGGGGCTCTTCTTTCTTTTTAGAAATGGCTCTAACGATATCTTCATTTAACCCATTAGGGAATGTTTCTGACGCTATATCAGTGTAAAAACCGTATTCGTATTCTTTAGTTTTTAACTCTTCGCGAAGATCATCTTCTGTATACTTCGACATATGCTTTCTTTATTTTATAGTGAGAATGATTCGCCACAACCGCACGTTCGGTTGGCATTAGGATTATTAAAAACAAAACCAGTGCCGTTTAAGCCACCAGAATATTCTAAAGTTGTACCAATTAAGTATAAAAAGCTTTTTTTGTCAACAATAATTTTTACACCATTATCCTCAAAAACTTTATCACCTTCTTGCTGCTCCTTATCAAATTTTAAGTCGTAAGATAAACCAGAACAACCGCCACTTTTTACACCTACACGAACATAATCGCTAGCTGCATTATAGCCGTCATCTGTCATAAGCTCAATAACTTTCTTTTTAGCTGTTTCAGAGACTTTTATCATATTGTTTTCTTGTTAAATTTAGTAGTGCCCTTTTGTGTTTTTTAGACAATTTCTAAATAGAGGACAAATATACAATATAAGTCATTTAATTTTGCATAACCTAACATTATATTAGCATATAGTTTTATAGGTTTTTGTTATGATATTAGTGTGCGCTATAAAGTAATAGTACCTTTATAATTACAGAAGAGAGAAGAAGTATTGCGCTAAAACATTAAATTGACCCTATTTATAGGTTTTTTATATGTTGAAACCCAAAAAGTTATTAAAACGCGATGTTTTTTTGTTTTTGAAGTAGTTTGAAACTGGTTTTGTGTCTCTATGAACAGAGAGGTTCATAATGTTACCATTTGTTGAAGAAATAAAATGGTTTTTACAACATTTACAAACTAATTCTGATGTGTCTTTATCAATTTTAGATACTAGTTTAAAATTGTGCCCAAACATGGCACAAAATGTATTTATAGGCGTCTCTAACATCATAATTATACTAAATTTGGGATATGTAATATCTGAAATATTAGCCTAAATACCGTTTAAACGTATTTATTTTCGACGAAATACACAAAATTTAATAAGAAAATTACGTTAAAGTGTTACTTTATGCTATTAACCAATTTGAGCTTCTTAGTTTTCTATAAACTCATAATCAGATAATGTGAGAAGAAATGCAATTAAATCTGCTTTATCTTTTTCTGAAAGCCCCACACCACCTTGGGCTACTTTTTTCATAAGAGGATCTATAGTAGAAGAAGGTTTTAAACCTTCACTGTAATGATTTATGACATCTTCGAGCGTATTAAATCTGCCATCGTGCATGTATGGAGCAGTAAATTCTAAATTACGAAGTGAAGGTGACCTAAATTTACCGTTATCTGCTGGATCGCCTGTAATGGCGCCTAATCCTAAATCGGTAAATTCAAAATCTAAACCATTATTGTGAAATGCATTGTCTGTCCATAACGGATTTTTATCGCTACCATGGCAATGAAAACAATCGCCTCTAGCTTCATCCATAAAAACATCAAAACCATTTTGTTCTTCGGGCGTAAGTTGTGCTTCACCTAAAAGAAACTTATCAAACTTTGAGTTAGCAGATATGAGTGTGCGCTCAAACTGAGCAATGGCTTTTGTAACTAATATAGAATCTATTTGAGATGTGCCAAATGCTTGTTGAAATAACGTCGGGTAGTTGGCGTCTTGCTGTAATTTTTGCGTGACTTCGCTCCAAGAACTTTTCATTTCGTTCGGGTCGGTAACAGGGCTAAAGGCTTGGTGTTCTAAACTAAAGGATTTACCATCCCAAAAAAACCTTTCATTATAGTTCCAAGCTAAGTTAAATAATGGCATAGCGTTTCTGTTGCCTAAACTACCATCTATACCATCACTAAATCTAGAAATATCTGTAAATGCATGTTGTGGATTGTGGCAATCGGCGCAGGCCTGAGTGTTGTTTCCAGAAAGCATAGGTTCAAAAAACAATTGTTTTCCTAAAGCAACACCTTCAGCTGTTAAAGGGTTGTTACTAGGAATTACCGGCGCAATAATATTGTCTTGAAATAGTTGAGGTATCTCTAAACTAATTGGTGTAGGTGCGTAAGTATCAACACGTTCATTAGTGCAAGCGCAACAAATAAAAGCTAAAACTAATGCTATATGTATGTGCCGCTTGTTCAATAATTATTCGTTTACAGATTTTAAACTAAATACATTTTGTCCGTTTTCAAACATCATAATTTGTGCATCAGCATTTGGCATCAGCATCTGGTTTAGCTCATTTAAATTCCATCTGTTAGGTGTTTTAAACCATTCTGCAATATTCATTTCAATAGTTAAAACCGTATTTGCAGTAATAGTTACAGCGCCAAGATTTACTTTAAAAAAGGTGTCTTTTGGAAATGTTGGGTTTTCTCCTATATTCTCTACAGCTCTAATGGCATGATAATTAAACCCCTGTGCTTCATTTGTTGCATTTATAAATTTACCATCAAATTGCATGTAGTGATAGCCGCCGCCTAACATTCCAGGAACGTTAAACGAAGCTGAGTTTAAATCTGGATAACCGCCTTCAATATAGTTGTCTTCGTTATTAAAACCAAATATAAACGAAACGTTGTTGTATGTGCCTAAAGGGATAGCGCCTGTGGGTGTAAATGATAGATTTTGGTTATTAGTGACATCAATTAAATTGTAACCATTAAACACTAAATTCTCGTTGTTAGCTGTTGTAAACGTTACGTTTGAAATGAGATATCGCAAACGCTCAATGCTTAATTGTTCTCCGTTCTCATTAGTAAATTGTATACTATTAAAATCTGAATTAGTAACAGGAGTATCCTCCCATGCGTGAACAAAATTTAACGAAACATTGGTTTGGGTATTAGCTGAAACAGCATCACTTTCGCAACGTAATAGTAGCAGAGTAATTGTAATAAGACACAGTATTTTTTTCATTTTCATTTTATTTTGAATATCAGCACATCAGTAAACCCATTGTTTTCTGTAATATCTTGGTCTGCACTACTAGATGCTCCTACAGCAATTATAGATGCATCATTAAGTTGAATAACATCAAACGCTATATCTACGTTTGCGCCGCCAACTGTAGTTTGCCATTCTAAATTACCATTGCTATTTAGTTTTAAAACTAAAGCATCATTTTGCCCGTTATTTTTTGAGAGGTTTCCATCAGCGCTTCTAGAACTTCCAGAAATCAAAAATCCGCCATCAAAAGTAGTCGAGATAGACCGCGCCGTATCAAAGCTAGTACCACCAAACGATTTTTTCCAAACTACGTCACCATCTGGTGTTATTTTTAAAACAAACACATCTGCAGCGCCATTATTAGTTATAACGTCTTTATCGGTACTTCTGGTATCTCCAGCTATAATAAAGTTATTGTCGTTTGTAGTGGTTATGCCCCAAGCTTCATCAATTTTAGAGCCGCCAAACGATTTCTCCCAAATTAAATCTCCTTTAGCAGCTATTTTAACCACCCAAAAATCGTAAGCACCTTTATTGTTTTTTATATCAATATCATCACTGTCTGATGCACCTACTATTATAAAACTATTGTCATTTGTTTCTACCACACCATAAGGTGTATCGGTAAAAGAGCCGCCAAAAAACTTACTCCATTCTTGGGTGCCGTTAGCATCTAGTTTTATAGCCCAATAATCGCCACCAGCATGCAGTGTTTTAGAGGTTTTGCTATTGCCCTGTCCGCCAGAAGCAGTAACATCTAGAACACCTGTAATTAAATACCCGTTATCGTTAGTTTGTGTTAGTGTGTACCCTATATCTGCGCCCAAAAACCCAAAGGTTTTTTGCCAAATAATAGCTCCAGATGCATCTAATTTTAAGATCCAAAAATCGTTAGAACCGGCATTTTCAGTAAGATTACCATCACTACTTTTGCTATAGCCTAAAACCGCATATCCGTTATCGGTGGTTTGTATAATATCTATACCTCTATCATCGTCGCTACCACCGTATGTGTTTTGCCATTGTAGCTCATCATTATTGTTAAACTTTAAAAGCCAATAATCAAAAGATGTGTTTGTTTTATTTTGAATGTTGCCATCCATACTTTGGGCATGACCCAAAATGGCGTAGCCTCCATCAACAGTTTTAACGACAGACTGTGCACTTTCATTTAAACTACCACCAAATGTTTTTACAAATTCGGGCGATTTATACGTTGATGTGTTTGTAGCCGTAATATCATCAGTTTTAGAACAATTAAAGAGTACAATAATTGATGCAAAAAGCAGGTAGGCTTTATGTGAAAATAAATGTTTCATTTTAGAGTAGGTAAAGTGGTTAGTCACTTTTTCGTACTACAAAAAGCCCTCTATTAATGTCGCTAATTACAATGTTGCCACTTTCAAAATATGGATATACATTCCATACACCATCAAACTCTGTGGCATCGTCTTCTGGAAAGGTATCAAAAAACCCAACTTCAGTATATGTTTGATTTGCAATATTGCTAATATCTAAAACACGCATACCAGCTCTATAGCTGGCTTGATAGTATGTGTTGCCTCTTACATAGCCATTATGGTCTATAGAAGCATTGTTTGAAAGGTAGTCGAAATGGTGTACGGGATTGTCTAAATCTGAAAAATCAAATGTGATAATTCTGGTGTTATTTCCAATGCGAACTTCGTCAAGTTCATCACCTAAAATAAAATACCTCATATCTTCCGTAAACCATCCTTGGTGCGTATATCTTACATTTGGATACGTTACAGTTGAAATTATAACGGGGTTAGTTTTATCGGTAACATCAGCAATAACAACTTCATTTTCATTACTTCCAATTAAAATTTCTCTACCAGTATAATCGGTATCTGGCCCACTGTAAGTTACAACTTGTGCATCATGCGAATAACCACCTTCAGAAAACCCGCCTTCTATTACAGGTGCTTTCGGGTCCTGAATATTAACAAAAATAGGCCCTCCTGCAAATGTTCCTTCTCTATTACCACCAACAACATAGGCATAACCGCTATCCTCATTTATAACAACATTGTGCGCTCTACCGATATTTTCTAAACGAAAATCGGGTGTGAAAACTTCTGGAGGATTAGTAACATTTCTAAGTCGTGTTAAATCAAAAACTTGCAAACCATGGCTGTCTTCTCTAAAGGTATTGTCAGCAACTATAAAAGCATGATTATCAAATACTTTTACATCGCGCCAAGGGCTAACTGAAGTAGCTGTAGGAACGTTACCTAGATAAATGGGGTTACTAGTATCTGAAATATCTACAAAAGATGTATTTCTATCTGTAGCAATAAGTGCATATTCTTTTCCTGTTGCGGGGTCTGTCCATCCCCAAGAATCGTTTGCTGCCTCTGCGCCAAAAACACTTAAAGGCATTTGTACCATTAAATCGTAATCATTGCATGGATATATACCTGCAAAACCATCAACGCATTTGGTAAATGTTGCCTCGGCATCTATTTGGCAAACATCGCCAATGCCATCACCATTGGTGTCTTCTTGGTTTGGGTTTGGCGTGCTAACACAATTATCAACGTTGTCAACAATACCATCATTATCAGTATCAACCATTACACTACTTTCTTCAGCATCATTATTGCAAGCGTATAAAATTATTGATGCAGTAAAAGCTAAGGCTATACCTTTTATTTGTTTTTTTAAAACAGTCATAAACTTGAGTTTTTCTTTTTCAAAGCATAAACAAAACGTAACAAGTCTATTTAATATTGCAACATTTTGTAGTACTGCTAACAAATTTAATGTATTAAAATTAAATGAATTTAATTAAAAAAGGCTTCTTATTTTTGCATCATGATAGAAGACAAAAATCAAGCACGTACAGATTTAAGTAATTTAGGAGAGTTTGCACTTATAGAGCACTTAACAAAGCATTTTAAAATCAACCAAAAATCTACTGTAAGAGGCATTGGAGATGATGCTGCGGTTTTAGATTTCAATGATAAAAACGTAGTGGTTACTGCAGATTTATTGGTAGAAGGTGTGCATTTTGATTTGAGCTATATGCCCTTAAAGCATTTAGGCTACAAAGCCGTTATGGTAAACCTATCTGATGTATACGCTATGAATGCAGAAGCTACTCAAATTACAGTATCTATAGCGGTATCCAACAGATTTCCCTTAGAAGCTTTAGAAGAAATTTATGAAGGGATAGAAACTGCATCAAAATTATATAATGTAGATGTAATTGGTGGTGACACTACGTCTTCTACAAAAGGGTTACTTATATCTATAACGGCATTGGGTGTTGTTTCTAAAGATGATGTTGTGTACAGAAAAGGTGCAAAACCAAATGATTTATTAGTAGTTTCTGGAGACTTAGGAGCAGCTTATATGGGCTTACAAATTTTAGAAAGAGAAAAGGAAGTGTATAAAGTGAACCCTAAAAGTCAACCAGATTTAGAGCCTTACACTTATATTGTAGAGCGACAATTAAAGCCAGAAGCAAGACAGGATATTATAAAATTGTTGAAAGATTTAAAGGTGAAACCCACGGCGATGATTGATATAAGTGATGGTTTGTCTTCTGAAATTATACACTTATGCAAACATAGTAATGTAGGGTGCGATTTATATGAAAATAAAATACCGCTAGATCCTCAAGTAATTTCTACTTGCGAAGAATTTAATTTAGATAGCACAACAGTGGCTTTAAATGGAGGTGAGGATTACGAATTGTTATTCACAGTTTCACAAGAAGACTTTCCAAAAATAAAAGCGAACCCTAATTTATCTATTATTGGATATATAACCGATGCTTCGGCAGGCATGCATTTAGTTACTAGGGCAGAAACTAAAATTGAATTAAAAGCGCAGGGTTGGAAAAATTTTAATGCGTAAAAACTAAAAGTCCTTTTTTAGGCTGCGGTGTTTTTAATCTAATTCTATTCTTTTTTTGGTGAATACGTTCTAAAACGTCATTAATTTCTTTAAACTTAGGCGTAAGTTCCGTTAGGTTGCCTTTACTATTAGTGGTAAGTTGTTTTTTGCAATTGCTACACGTATATTCTTTTACGTGATATGTTACATTTCTAGACACTTTATAGTTATGCCCAAAAACCTTACAGTGTATGTGTTTCATTTTGTTCGTTATTAATTAGTTAACTTAGAGAGAGATGTGAAAATATTAAAAACCAATAACAAATGTTAATATGTGGTTAATAAATCGACGAAGCGAATGTTTTTTCCTTTAAACGATTTCTTTTTGTCTGATAAATACGTTCTAAGGTAACATTGATGTCTTTAAATTTTGGTGTAAGTTCAACTAATTTTCCATTACTGTTTGTTGTTAGTTGTTTATTGCAATGAGAGCAAGTGTATTCTTTAACATGGCGAGTTACGCTTTTGCTTACTTGGTAATGATGGCCAAAAATATTGCAAAATAGCTTTGGGATAAAAGCAGAATTTGTACTTTTTTGCATAGGTTAATTATTAAGTGGTTAATTATGAGGACTTAAATATAGATAACATCATATAATATATCGACATAAAACATAATTAATCGATGAAATGCATTATTTTGTGTAGTAATTCTTCCTTATTTTCGATAAAACTCATGTGGCCATCAGGAAAAATAATAATTTCTACATCATAATTTTCAACTTGATTTACTATTGTTTTATAATTCAAAACAGGATCTTCTTTTCCAAGAATCATCATTTTTTTAAACGTTTTATTTTCTAAAACAATATGTCTATCCTTTCTAATTTTCATACCCTCAAGCGCTGCAATAATACCCTGCAATGGTGTTTTTAGTGCTTCTTGTTTTGTAGCGATAATCTCTTTAGCAAAAGCATCACGATTTTTCGGACTAAATAAATTTGAAATTGCTAATTGAATAAAAGTCTTGTGATTTTCTTTTACAGCATTAATAGCTCTATCTCTATTTAGCTGTTTCTCCTTAGTATCTGCACTTGCAGTAGAATTCACAAGGCATAATCCTTTAGTATAGTTTGGGTTTTTTTCAGCAAAAGCTAAGGCCACGTAACCACCCATAGAATGTCCAAAAAAATAAGCAGTGTTAATTTCTAAATGGCTTAAAATAGCTTTTACAGCATCAGCCATATCTTCCATACTGTGTATGTAGCCTAAACAACCTGTGTCTCCATGTCCTAATAAATCAATACAAACTACACGGTTTTTTATTGACAATGTTGGGATTAAAGCATCCCAAATTGTGCTGTTTTCTAAAAACCCATGCAACAGTACTATTGCGTCTCCATATCCAGTATCAGTGTAAAAAATTGGTATACCTTTATGTTCTAAAACCATAATTAATTTATCTTGGTCAAAGATAAAATCATCAAATGAATAAAACTAAAGCATTAGCAATTACTAGTTTTACATTGTTCTCTCTTTTTTTCGGAGCAGGCAATCTTTTATTGCCACCACTTTTAGGTTATAATGCTGGAGCAAATTGGTTTTGGGTAAGTATTGGTTTTATGCTTACTGCTGTATTTATTCCTATTTTGGGAATTTATGCGCATTCAAAATTACAAGGCACTTTGTTTGATTTTGGAAAAAAAGTATCTCCTGTTTTTAGTCTTGTTTATTGTATCATAATATATGGTATTGCTATTGCTATACCTTCGCCCAGAACTGCATCTGCAACTTACGAAATTGCAATAGCACCCAATTTTAAAATAGATGCTTTAACATCAAGTATTATTTATTTTGCACTGGTTTTAGTTTTTGTTTTAAATCGTTCTAAAATTTTACAACTTGTTGGAAAATATCTAACGCCAATAATTGTATTAATTTTAATAGCAGTAATTACTGTAAACGTATCAACTATAGAGTTTTCAATATCTTCTGTAGCTCTAGATTTTCCTGTTTTAAATGGTGTTCTTGAAGGGTATCAAACGTTTGATGCTATAGGCTCTGTTGTGGTTGGCGCAGTTATTATTATATCTATACATCAAAAGTTTAATTATACGTTTGAAGAAAAAAAACGACTCATAAAACAATCTGGAATTATTGCAGGATTAGGGTTGTTCATTATTTATTTAGGATTGATTGCGGCAGGCGCATTATGTAGTGGTGATGTTAATTTAGATGACACACTAAGCAGTGATATGCAAAGAGCAAGTTTATTGCGCCACATTAGTATTTCGGCATTAGGAAATATAGGCAATTCTGTATTGAGTATTTTAATAAGTTTAGCCTGTTTTACAACTGCCGTAGGTATTGTTACTGGCGCTGCAGATTATTTTAGAGGAGTATTTGGTAATTCTAAATTTGTATATACTGTTACAGCAATTTTATCTTGTATTTTTGGTGTTATTGTGGGGCAATTAAATTTTAATGCCATAATAGTAATAGCTATTCCGTTTTTACTATTTATTTATCCTATAACTATAGTTTTGATACTATTGAATGCGATACCTGAACGATTTGCTACCGCATTTGTTTTTCGTGGCGTGGTATTGGTAACATTTCTTTTTAGTATTCCAGATGTTGTTGGTTTTATTTCGCCTTCTGAAACCTTAAAAACAATAGTTAGATATATTCCGCTTGCAGCACATAGTTTTGGTTGGGTAATACCAGCCTTTGTTACCTTTATTATAACAAATTTTTTGTCAAAACAATTTGTAAAGCATTAATTAAGATTTCACCTTTTTAATTGCAGTAAAGGCCTTATCCACAAATTCATCTTCTACTAAAATTGTAAATTCATTTGTGGTAGAAAGCACTTCATATAGAACAACGCCTTCCCATGCAAGTCGCTTAAAAAAATGATAATACAAACCAGCAATTTTAGAGTTGTCTTGAGGTAAATTAATGCTTATTGCAGAAAGATTTTCTTGTATCACAATAAAATGTTCTTGTTTTAAATGCGTTTTTACAAAATCATTTAAACTACTAGATACTATGATGTTACTTTCATGAATGCCACGCGTAAACGTATAAAACAGCTTGTCTTCTTGATTGATGCGTTCTAAAATTTTAGCATGGTTATCTATTAAAGTTTTAGAATTTCTTACTGTAAAATCAGTAAGATTTGAGCGTACAGTAATGTCACCAAGATTTTGAATAACCCGTTTCATTTTAATGGTATTACCCAAAGCAGGTGGCGGATTGTAACGTCGTAACGCCATCATAATAGCGCCAGGTTTAACATCCTTTTTAAGCATTTTGCTTATAGGCTCGGTAAGCTCTACAGCCAAAGCACTGTAATTTATAATTTGGCGTGCTAGTGCTTCTTCCAAATAAGGTTGGGTAATTAAAATGTCTTCTACACAGTTAGAAATTGTCTTCATGTTAATTATTTAACAACTTGTGCAAAAATAAACAATTTTTTATATAAATATGTTTTAATCTATAAAGGTGCTCTATTTTTGTGCTTCAAAATTATGAAAATGAAAGTATTAAAGTTTGGTGGTACATCAGTTGGTTCTGTAGAAAACATGGCCAATGTAAAGCAAATTATAAACAACGGCGAAAAAAAGATTGTAGTGCTTTCGGCAATGTCTGGTACAACAAACAGTTTGGTAGATATTGCAAACAACATCAAAACGTCTCATCTTGAAAACGCATTAAAAATTATAAATACGCTTCAAGAAAAATATGCTGTAGTTATAGATGCTCTATTACAAAACGAGAGCTTAAATAGTGCGACAAAAAATTATATTTTTGAACGCTTTAATTTTTTAAGAAGTAGTGTTGATAAAACATTTTCTCAACTATTTGAAAATGAGATACTAGCACAAGGTGAGTTAATGTCTACATTTATGTTTAATGCTTATTTAGAAGCGCAAGGTATAAGTTCTGTGCTTTTGCCAGCATTAGATTTTATGCGAATAGATGAAAACAAAGAGCCAGCGTTTGAATATATTACGCAACATATTGATAAGGTTTTAAATGAAGCAGGCGAAGCCGATATATACATTACCCAAGGTTTTATTTGTTTAGATAATAACGGTAAGGTTTCAAATTTACAGCGTGGTGGCAGTGATTATACAGCAACAATAATAGGCGCTGCAATTAAAGCTGAAGAAGTACAAATTTGGACGGATATTGACGGTATGCATAACAACGACCCTAGATTTGTTGAGGGTACAAAACCAATTTCAGACTTATCATTTGATGAGGCTGCGGAGTTGGCATATTTTGGTGCTAAAATTTTACATCCCCAAACTGTACTACCAGTGAGAGCAGATGGAATTCCTGTACGTTTAAAAAACACGATGGATCCTGATGCTAAAGGCACTTCTATTACAAGTAGTTCTTTTGAAACAGGTATAAAAGCAATAGCTGCAAAAGATAAAATAACGGCTATTAAAATTAAATCTGGACGCATGTTGCAAGCCCATGGTTTCTTAAAAAAAGTATTTGAAATTTTTGAGACTTACGAAACATCAATTGATATGATTACCACATCAGAAGTTGCTGTGTCGCTTACTATTGACGATGCTAGAAACTTAGATAAAATAGTTTCAGAATTAGAGGAGTTTGCTTCAATAGAAATAGATCAAAACCAAAGTATTATATGTTTGGTTGGACATTCTATTGTGAATCACGAAGGCACACACAAGCTATTTCAAATTTTAAAAGATGTTAAAATAAGAATGATATCTTATGGCGGAAGCAGTAATAATATTTCACTTCTGGTTGACACTGAAAATAAAATAACCACACTGCAAAAACTTAATGCTTATTTGTTTGAATTAGCAACTGCATAGCAAAAAATTAATTTTTTAAAAAAGGGAAGGTTTTAACCTTCCCTTTTTTGTTTTATGTATGCATTAAACTTTCTATTTCGTCTGGTTCAATTGGTATATTTTTCATTAAATTTAGTGGTGCTACTGTATTTTGTATTACAACATCATCTTCTAATCTAATACCGAAACCTTCCTCTGGAATATAAATACCAGGCTCTACGGTAAATACCATATTTGGCTCCATTGGATCTGTTAAAATACCATAATCATGCGTGTCTAATCCCATATGATGGCTCGTGCCATGCATAAAATATGCTTTGTAGGCAGGCCATTCAGGATTTTCGTTTTTAACATCTGCTTTATCTAACAGCCCTAAACCTAATAATTCTGATGTCATAAGTTTTCCAACCTCAACGTGATAATCTTCCCAGATAGTACCTGGGACTAACATACTAGTTGCTTCATTTTTAACACGTAAAACAGCATTATAAACGTCCTTTTGGCGCTTTGTAAACTTACCAGAAACAGGAATAGTACGTGTCATGTCGCTAGCATAATTAGCGTATTCTGCACCTACATCCATCAAAATTAAATCTCCTGCTTTACATACTTTATTATTTTCTATATAATGTAAAACATTGGCATTGTTGCCCGATGCGATAATTGGTGTGTACGCAAAACCTTTAGAACGATTCCTTATAAACTCATGAATATATTCTGCTTCAATTTCATATTCTGTAACTCCAGGTTTTACAAAATCTAAAACACGTTTAAATCCCTTTTCTGTAATATCACACGCCTGTTGTATAAGTTCTAGTTCTACATCTTCTTTTATAGAGCGTAACCGTTGTAAAATAGGATTACTTTTAGCAACGGCATGTGCAGGGTATTTTTGTTTTAGCCATTTTGTAAAGCGGTCTTCGCGCGTTTCAAGCTGCACGTTCGATCTGTAGTGTTCGTTTGTATTAATATAAACCGTATCACATTGGGTCATAATTTCAAACACAACTTTTTCCATATCTTGCAACCAATACACAGTTTTAATGCCACTGGTTTCAAAAGCTTTTTCTTTAGTTAGTTTTTCACCTTCCCAAACTGCAATATGGGCATTGGTTTCTCTTAAAAAGAGAATTTCTTTATGTTTTGCTTTAGGACAATCAGGGAATATTACCAAAACACTTTCTTCTTGGTCTACGCCGCTTAAGTAAAAAATATCTCTGTGCTGCTCAAAAGGTAAAGTGCTATCTGCACTAATAGGATAGATGTCGTTTGAATTGAAAAAAGCAATACTATTTGGTTTCATTTTAGAAGCAAATTTTGCTCTGTTTTTTATAAAAAGTTGGTTGTTTATGGGTGAATATTTCATATCAAATCTTAGTTGTTATTCTGGTTTATGTAAAAGTATAAATAAAAAGTAGATTTTAATTTGTTATATTTGATTCTTCCCTCAATCAATTTATTGTATAAGAAAACCCAAAAACCAATGAAAAAAGTAACCTTTTTAATGTTTTTATGTTTATTTGGCTATAGTAGTATTTATGCTCAAGCACTCATGAAAGAAATTCCCCTACAAACACAAATTGAAAATTCTAATTTAGTGATTGAGGGTAAAGTCATCGCCAAAAAATCTGTTTGGGATGACGACCATAAATACATATATACCATTAATACGGTAGAAGTGTACAAAGTTTTTAAAGGAAACTCTACTGCTACAATTGATGTAATAACTGTTGGTGGAACTGTAGGGATGCAAGCATTAATTGCGCATCCTAGTTTGAAATTGCGTAAAGGCGATATTGGTATTTTTGCCTTAGAAAGTAATAAAACTCCTTTTTCTAAAACAGGAACCTCTAAATTCCAAAAGTTCAAACCCTACGGACTTTCTCAAAGTTTCTTTAAATATAATGTATCAGAAAACATAGCGGTAACACCTTTTGATGTAAAACAAAATATAGCAGGAGATTTTTACAATGAAATTAAGCGCTATACAAAATCTGATGTTTTAGAGCTTAAAGCATTCGATGTCAATTCTAAAACATCTAAAAGCAATTCAAGTAAAACATTTTTACCACCAAGTGCCATAACACTAAATAAAACAACCGTAACGGCCGGAACCAAAGATGTATTAACAATAACTGGTTCGGGTTTTGGTGCAATTCAAGGGAAAGTTCAATTTAGAGATGCCGATAGTGGTGGCTCTTCATTTGTTGATGCTTTAGATTCGCAAGTTATTAGTTGGAATGATGGTCAGATTTTAGTAGAAGTACCTTCAAGTGCAGGCACAGGAACAATTCGTGTTGAGGATAGCGATGGAGCTTTATCGCCACTTTCTGCAATTTTAACTGTTTTATATGCTGAAATCAATGTGGAAACCGATCCTGATGATACTGGTGCAATACCACTTACAGCTTACCAAGTGCAACACACAGGTCAAAACGGATCTGGAGGCATGACATGGCGTATGCAAACCGATTTTTTTAACGATACTGAATTTCCAGGTGCTAAAGCTGCATTTATGCGATCGTTTGATCAATGGATATGCGAAACTGGAATTAATTGGGATATAGATCCTACGGCTACAACTATAGATGATGCTGGTAGTGGCACAGACGGCACAAATATTATAAGGTTTGATAATGGTGCCGAATTAAATGCAAATACATTGGGTATTTGTTACACTTGGTTTGCAGGGTGTTTTGCAGGTGGTACTAATATAGATTGGTATGTTTCTGAACTTGATCTTGTATTTAATGACAATGTAAATTGGCATACAGGAACAGGATTGCCAGGGGGAAGTCAGTTTGACTTTGAAAGTGTAGCATTGCATGAACTAGGGCACGGGCATCAATTAGGGCACGTTATAGATCCTAACAATAATACTGTAGGTAATAATGGGGAGGACGTTATGCACTTTGCTTTTAGCAATAGTGAAGCACAAAGAGTATTAACCGCTAATAACAGTACAGCAGCCAACGGCATACAAGATAGAAGTACAGCTTCTGCGGTTTGTAATCAACCCATTATGGTAGATTTAGCCTGTAATTTAAGTGTTGGAGATGCTATTTTAGATGAAGGTATAGACGTATATCCAAACCCAGCTTCTGATAAGGTTTTTATTAAAAACACAACCTTTATGGCTTTAAAAAGCGCAACTCTTTATGATTTAAGTGGTCGCAGTATTGTTGCCTTTGATATTTCAAAAGACTCTAAACTTAAAACCATAAATCTCTCTAGGATTTCAAGTGGTGTTTATTTTATAAAAATAGCTTCCGATGAGGCTTCAATTACTAGAAAACTAGTTGTGGAGTAATCAAATTAGTACTTAATCGTATTTTTGAAAAGGGTATTCTTTGTGATAAGAATACCCTTTAATTTTTTATGAAAAAAAATTAATTAAAATCATTCTAAATAACAAAACATAGCATCACTTATTTGCCTAAGAATGCTGCCATGGCTACCTTTGTGTATATTAAAAATAAACAGTTATATCAATGGGCGGATTTTTTAAATCTTCGATTGGAAGAAAAGTAGCAATGGCACTTTCAGCATTCTTCCTTATGTTTTTTTTACTTCAACATTTAGCAATTAATCTATTATCTGTTTTTAATCCTGATACCTTTAATGAAGTATCACATTTTATGGGTACAAACCCTGTGGTACAATTTGCTTTACAACCTGTTTTAATATTTGCAGTAGTATTCCATTTTGTAATGGGTTTTATTTTGGATATTAAAAATAGAAAAGCAAATGGTGGTGGTTACGTTAAAAACAATGGTGCTGCCAATTCAACTTGGTTTAGTAGAAACATGATTATAAGTGGTATTACAATACTAGCTTTTATCGTATTGCACTTTATAGATTTTTGGTTTCCAGAGCTTAATGTTAAATACATTCAGGGTGATATGTCTGGAATGCTTCCAGGAGAAACAGAGTTTCGTTACCATGAAGAATTAGTACATAAATTTGCGCATCCCGCAAGAGTTGTTGCGTATGTTGTTGCTTTTGTGTTTTTAGGTTTACACTTAGCACATGGGTTTACATCAGCATTCCAATCTGTTGGAGCAGCAGCATTAAGAAAAAAATTAAATACAGTTGGTAATGCATATGCTATACTAGTGCCTTTAGGCTTTATAGTTATTGCAATTTACCATTACTTTAACCATTAATTACTTTAATTATGGCTTTAGATTCAAAAGTACCAAAAGGTGCACTTAAGGATAAGTGGACAGATTATAAGAATAAAATAAACCTTGTAAATCCTGCAAACAAGCGTCATATTGATGTGATTGTTGTAGGTACAGGTTTGGCAGGAGGTTCTGCATCTGCAACTTTAGCAGAATTAGGGTATAACGTAAAAGCATTTGCCTACCAAGATTCTCCTCGTAGAGCACACTCTATTGCGGCTCAAGGTGGTATTAATGCCGCCAAAAATTACCAAGGTGATGGCGATTCAACCTATAGATTATTTTATGATACTGTTAAAGGCGGCGATTACCGTTCTAGAGAAGCTAACGTATACCGTTTAGCTGAGGTATCTACAAACATTATCGATCAATGTGTTGCACAAGGCGTACCATTTGCTAGAGATTATGGCGGATTATTAGATAACCGCTCGTTTGGTGGCGTTTTAGTATCCAGAACGTTTTACGCAAAAGGGCAAACAGGTCAGCAATTATTGTTAGGCGCTTATTCTGCAATGAACCGACAAATTGCGCGGGGTAAGATTGAAATGTTTAACCGTCACGAAATGTTAGATGTTGTTGTGGTGGATGGAAAAGCAAGAGGCATTATTGCTAGAAATTTAGTAACTGGAGAGATTGAAAGACATTCTGCACACGCTGTGGTAATTGCTTCTGGTGGTTATGGTAATGTATATTTTTTATCAACTAACGCCATGGGTAGTAATGTAACTGCTGCATGGAAAATTCATAAAAAGGGAGCGTATTTCGCAAACCCGTGTTACACGCAAATTCACCCAACGTGTATTCCACGTTCAGGAGATTACCAATCTAAATTAACGTTGATGTCTGAGTCACTTCGTAATGATGGACGTATTTGGGTACCAAAACATTTAGATGATGTAAAAGCTATTAGAGAAGGCAAGAAAAAACCAACCGATTTATCGGAAGACGAAAGAGATTATTACTTAGAGCGTCGTTATCCTGCATTTGGTAACTTAGTACCTCGAGATGTAGCATCTAGAGCTGCAAAAGAGCGTTGTGATGCTGGTTTCGGTGTTAATGCAACAGGAGAAGCAGTATATCTAGATTTTGCAGCAGCAATTATCAGATATGGTACAGAGCAAGCAAAAATTAAAAATATAAATAATCCTTCTGAAGCTAAAATAAAAGAGCTTGGTAAGGATATCGTAAAGGCAAAATACGGTAACTTATTTCAAATGTACGAGAAAATCGTAGATGAGAATCCGTACGAAACGCCTATGATGATTTATCCAGCAGTACACTATACTATGGGTGGTGTTTGGGTAGATTACAATTTAATGACAAGTATACCTGGTTGTTATGCAATTGGTGAAGCCAATTTCTCAGATCATGGTGCCAACCGTTTAGGAGCCTCGGCATTAATGCAAGGATTAGCCGATGGGTATTTTGTTTTGCCGTACACTATTGGAGATTACTTAGCCGATGATATTAGAACAGGAAAAATCCCAACAGATACGCCAGAGTTTGATGCTGCTGAAAAAGAAGTAAAAGAAAGAATAGAGTTCTTAATAAACAATAACGGCACACACTCAGTAGATTATTATCATAAAAAATTAGGTAAAATCATGTGGGATAAATGCGGTATGTCTCGTAATGAAAAAGGGCTTAAAGAAGCCATGGTAGAAATCAAAGCATTACGTGAAGATTTTTGGAAAAACGTTTCTGTTCCTGGCGGATTAAACGAGATGAATCCAGAATTAGAAAAAGCAGGTCGTGTTGCCGATTTTATAGAATTAGGAGAGTTGTTTGCTAAAGATGCTTTAACTCGTGAAGAATCTTGTGGAGGACATTTTAGAGAAGAGTCTGCTGAGACTGATGGGCCTCAAAAAGGTGAAGCTAAGCGTAACGATAAAGATTTTGCTTTTGTTTCTGCTTGGGAGTATAAAGGCGAACCTGCTGATGCAGTTTTACATAAAGAAGAATTAGAATTTAATGATATTGAACTAAAACAACGTTCATACAAATAAAAAAAGGCACTATGAATTTAACACTTAAAATTTGGAGACAAAAAGACTCAAGTTCAAAGGGTCAAATGGTCGATTATAAAGTTACTGAAATTTCAGAACATATGTCTTTTTTAGAAATGATGGATGTTTTAAATGAGCAATTGGTTAATTCTGGTGAAGAGCCAGTAGCCTTCGATCACGATTGTCGTGAAGGTATTTGTGGTATGTGTTCTATGTATATTAACGGAGAAGCTCATGGCCCAGATAGAGGAGTTACGACTTGCCAGTTACATATGCGTATGTTTAAAGATGGAGACACGATTACAATCGAGCCATTTAGAGCAGCTGCATTTCCAGTTATAAAAGATTTAGTGGTAGATAGAATGGCTTTTGAGCGTATTCAACAAGCTGGAGGGTACATTTCAGTAAACACATCTGGTAATACACAAGATGCTAACTCTATTCCAATTTCTAAACATGCTGCCGATGAAGCGATGGATGCAGCAACTTGTATTGGTTGTGGTGCATGTGTTGCAACGTGTAAAAACTCATCTGCGATGTTATTTGTTGGAGCTAAAGTATCACAATATGCTTTATTGCCACAAGGACAAGTTGAAGCTGCAGATCGTGTAAAAAACATGGTAGCTCAAATGGATTTAGAAGGTTTTGGAAACTGTACAAATACTGGTGCTTGTGAAGTGGAATGTCCTAAGGGAATTTCTTTAGATAACATTGCAAGAATGAATCGTGAGCTTATGAAAGCAAACATTTAGATATAAAAATATTTTACTTTAAAAAGCCCGTTTCATGTTTTGAAATGGGCTTTTTATTTATCTTGTTTTGTGAAATAAGTTGGGTTTGTATAGTCTATTTTATAATAACCCCGTGGTAGTTTAAAAAGTAGATAATAACCTAATTTTAAAAGTATGCTTTTAATTGAATATTACCTGTGTGAATAGTTCGGCTTGTTTCTGTTTTTCTTCCAAAGTAGCTAAGGTTTAAATCTAAAAATTTGGTTATCTTTTTTTGAGCTAACAAAGTCCACGTAAAGTTTTTGCCATTTTGGAGTCCATCTAACATTTGGTACGAAACAGGTGTGTTAGCATTACCCGAAAAATTATTAGAAAAGAAATTAAATTCGCCATTTATAGCACCACGTGCTTTACTTGAGAAGTTAAAAGACATACCATATTTTTGCTGTTTTAAAGACTCAAACTCACCTATAGTATTGTCTTTTGTAGCATATTGATAAAATATGTCAAGCTGAGTGCTATCATTTAATAAATAAGATATTTTTGGATTGAAACGCAACTCTTCAAAGTTGTAATTTCGACTTGCAAAATTTTCATTTAAACTCTCATTAGTGTCAAAAGAGGATAGGAAATTTAATAGCCAACTTTCTTCAATTTTATGATTAAAATTTATTTGATGGCTTCTTAAGTTATTTTCTAAAAAGCCAATAGATAGTATGTTTCTCGATTTATTTTGTAAGTAGGTGTACGAGGTTGTGTAATGTTGTTTACCACGATTAAAGAATAAAACATTCCTTAAATTAAGTTGTAGCCCTAATTGATTGTCTTCATCATTTTTAAAAGGATTCAAATTAAAATTA
>CALDUF010000100.1 GCA_937923515.1 uncultured Flavobacteriaceae bacterium | reverse complement strand
TCTTTTTCAGAATCAGGTAAGTTTTTACCAATTTCCCACATTAGTAATTTCACGACCGCATCGCGCTTGGTTTTCATTTGTTCTACAAATTTTTCCATGCATGCAATTCTGTCTTCAACCTTCATTGTAGGCCAAAGTCCTTTTCCATTATCATAAGCATTTACTGCCGAATCTAAGGCTTCTAATGCTTCTGTTTCTCCTAATTGTGGAATTGTTCCTAACACTGTAGGCTTATAAGATGTGGTTGACGAAATTGTTGAGTAAATCTCGGCAGTATCACCACTCCATTGCTTTAAATCGCCATCTACCAAGTAAGTGGTTTGATGCAATAAATCATTTATCTGATATTCTTCAGGAATTTTAGTTTTTGTATTACTCATAGAAGTTTAGTTTTTGTTTGTGCGAAGATATTCAATATTAAAATTTAATTAGTACTTCAAAAGTGGATAAACGTATATCGCATTAAATATTGAATCTTCATAAAGTTTATTCATTTTGTTTTTCACTATGATAGTGAAAATTAATTTTTAACAAAAACCTCGCATGTAAATACATGCGAGGTTTTGCTACATTAAAAAATGTTTAATTTAGTTTAGTGGAATTGTTATACTATTGGCTTCATAGCCGTCATAGATGCTCTTAAAAATTCTCCTATTTTTTCAACAGGATGATTTCTTAAAGCTGCGTTTACTTCAATTAATTTAGCGTTATCTACACCTGCACCATTATCTTTTGCAAATGGTTTACCAATTACATCTGTATCAACAGTTTTCATAAAATCTGCTAATAATGGTTTACATGCATGGTCAAATAGGTAACAGCCGTACTCTGCAGTATCAGAAATTACACGGTTCATTTCGTATAGTTTCTTTCTTGCTATCGTATTTGCAATAAGCGGTGTTTCGTGTAACGATTCGTAGTACGCAGACTCGTCTATAATACCAGAATCAGTCATCGCTTCAAATGCAAGTTCTACACCGGCTCTAACTAATGCTACCATTAAAACGCCGTTGTCGTAGTACTCTTGCTCGCTAATTTCCATATCGCCAGCGGGTGTTTTTTCAAATGCAGTTTCAGCAGTTTCGGCTCTCCATCCTAATAATTTAGCATCACCATCTGCCCAATCTGCCATCATTCCACTAGAGAAGTTACCTTCCATAATATCATCCATATGTTTTTGGAATAATGGACGCATAATATCTTTTAGCTCCTCTGATAATTCAAAAGCTTTAATTTTTGCAGCGTTAGATAATCTATCCATCATGTTTGTAATACCGCCGTATTTTAAACCTTCTGTAACAGTTTCCCAACCGTATTGAATTAATTTTGAAGCGTACCCTGGATCAATTCCTTTTTCAACCATTTTATCAAAACAAAGAATAGAACCTGTTTGCAACAACCCACAAAGGATGGTTTGCTCTCCCATTAAATCTGATTTTACCTCAGCTACGAAAGACGATTCTAAAACACCAGCTCTATGACCGCCGGTAGCCACAGCATAAGCTTTAGCTTGCGCCCAACCTTTACCTTCTGGATCGTTATTTGGGTGTACAGCAATTAATGTTGGCACACCAAAACCTCTCTTATATTCTTCACGCACCTCAGAACCTGGGCATTTTGGCGCACACATAATTACCGTAATATCTTCACGCACTTGCATGCCTTCTTCAACGATATTAAAACCGTGAGAATATGATAATGTGGCACCTTTTTTCATTAAAGGCATTACAGCATTAACCACGTTAGTGTGCTGTTTATCTGGAGTAAGGTTTAACACTAAATCGGCTGATGGGATTAGCTCTTCATAAGTTCCTACATTAAAACCATTCTCAGTTGCATTTACAAAAGATGCACGCTTTTCTTTTATCGCTGCTTCACGTAAGGTATAAGAAATATCTAAACCAGAATCTCTCATATTTAAGCCTTGGTTTAAACCTTGAGCACCGCAACCTACAATTACAATTTTTTTGCCTTTTAATGCATCTACGCCATCAGCAAATTCTGAAGCGTCCATAAATCTACATTTTGACAATTGGTCTAATTTACCAGCTAATGTAAGTGTGTTAAAATAATTTTCCATTGTTTGTTTATTGATTTAATAGTCTGTAAGCATCATTAATTATGACGCTGTTTTTATTTAATTCTAATTTTTATTGATTTTTAAATGCTTCTAGTATTTCAGAAACTTTCATTTCATCTTTAGTAACTGCAATACGGCCAGAACGCACAAATTGCATAATACCATATACTTCAAACTTTTCTCTTAGTGCTTCAATTTCAAAACGTCGTCCTGTTTTTTCTAAAACAAAAAATTCTTTATTTACTGTTACTATTCTAGAATCGCTTTCTTTAATAATATTTTGAATTTGCGGTTCGTCAAACAGTAAATCTGATTTTATTTTGAACATACAAGACTCTGTAAAAATAGTTTCTTCGTTTGTATGGTAATACGCGCGAATGGCTTCTACTTGTTTTTCAATTTGTCCAACCAATTTAATCGCTTGTTCTTCTGTGATTTTTACAACAATTACAAAACGATTTACATTTTTAATTTCGGATTGTGATGTGGTTAAACTTTCTATATTGATGTGTCTACGCTGAAAAATAGCAGAAATACGATTAAGTAATCCGATATTATTTTCAGTATAAACTGATATGGTGAATGTTTTTATCTCTTGACTCATGATACTCTTTTTAAATACTAGCTTAATCTAACTTCTGAAACCGAAGCTCCCGAAGGAATCATAGGAAATACATTATCTTCTTTTTCAACACAAACCTCTAAAAAATAGGATGATTTTGACGCCATCATTTCCTTAACTGCATCAGCTAATTCTTCGCGTTTTGTGACGCGTTTCGCATCTATATAATAGCCTTTAGCTATGGTAACAAAATCTGGATTTGTCATTTCGGTAGACGCGTAGCGTTTGTCAAAAAATAATTGTTGCCATTGGCGTACCATTCCTAAAAACTCATTATTTAAAACAACAATTTTAACCGCTGCCTTTTGTTGAAAAATGGTACCTAATTCTTGAATGTTCATTTGGTAACCACCATCGCCAATAATAGCAACAACTTCTCTATGCGGTTCTGCCATTTTTGCCCCAATTGCGGCTGGTAACGCAAACCCCATAGTGCCTAAACCTCCAGAAGTAATATTACTTTTTGAATGGTTAAACTCTGCATAACGACACGCAATCATTTGGTGCTGCCCAACATCAGAAACTATCGCAGCATCTCCATTACTATGTGTATTGATTTCTTTTAAAACCTCACCCATAGTTAACCCTTCTTTTTCAGGTAAAATATCGTCTTTAATAACAGACTCATATTCTATGGCATACAAATCTTTAAATTCTTGATGCCACGCCTCGTGTTTGTTTGTATTTAATTCTGATAACAATAAAGCTAAACTCTCTTTAGAGTTGCCTAACACCGCAACATCTGCCTTTACGTTTTTGTTAATCTCTGCAGGATCGATATCAAAATGAATTACTTTTGCTTGTTTCGCATAGGTATCTAAACTCCCTGTAACACGATCATCAAAACGCATGCCTATAGCAATAAGCACATCGCACTCGTTAGTGAGTTTATTAGGTGCATAATTACCGTGCATACCAACCATTCCAATATTTAAAGGGTGAGATGTTGGTAATGCCGAAGCGCCTAAAATAGTCCACGCTGCAGGCACTCCAGATTTTTCAACAACCGCTTTTAACTCTGCTTCTGCCTTACCTAAAATAACACCTTGCCCCCAAACAATCATTGGTTTTTTGGCATTATTTATCAATTTTGCTGCTGCTTTTACCGCATTTATATCTGTTTTTGGCACAGGGTTATAACTTCTTACCGCAGTACATTTTTCGTATTTAAAATCGAATTCTTCAAACTGCGCATCTTTAGTTATATCTACAAGTACTGGTCCTGGCCTACCGCTTTTAGCAATGTAAAATGCTTTTGCCATAACCTCAGGAATATCGGCAGCTTTGGTAACCTGCGCATTCCACTTAGTAACTGGTGTTGAGATACCAACAATATCCGTTTCTTGAAACGCATCTGTACCTAATAAATGCGAAGGTACTTGCCCAGTAATACATACAATTGGTGTAGAATCTATTTGCGCATCTGCAATACCTGTAATAAGGTTGGTAGCACCTGGACCTGATGTGGCCATGGCCACACCTACACGACCAGATATTCTTGCATAACCCTGTGCTGCATGTGCTGCACCTTGTTCGTGACGTGTTAATACGTGATGAATTTTTCCTTGGTATTTAAATAACTCATCATAAACTGGCATAATTGCTCCTCCAGGATATCCATAAAGTATATCTACACCTTCTGCAATTAAACATTTTATAATAGCTTCAGCACCAGAAATATGTTCTGTTTTTGCTGATGTATTTTTTTCTTTTTTTATTGTCTCTGTGTTCATAATCTCAACTTAGATTTACGAGATTTCCGCAAAAGCGGAAACTAGAATGCATCTGTTACACAACCTTTAGAGGCCGATGCTACAGACTTTGCAAACTTATAAAGTATGCCTTTTTTATGTTTTAATGGTGGTGTAACCCACTTTGCTTTTCTCTCAGCTATTTCGTCATCAGATAACATCACGTTAATTGAATTATCTTCTGCACTAATTTTAATTCTATCGCCAGTTTTAATGATGGCAATAGTACCGCCAGATTGTGCTTCGGGCGTAATGTGTCCTACAACAAACCCGTGTGTTCCTCCTGAAAAACGGCCATCTGTAATTAAAGCTACTGATTTTCCTAAACCAGCACCCATAATCATAGAGGTAGGTTTTAACATTTCTGGCATTCCAGGACCGCCTTTAGGCCCTACATAACGAATGACGACGACATCACCACGCTCTACTTCACCACTACTAATTCCTGTATTTGCTTCTTGTTCGCTATTGTAAACCACTGCTTTTCCTTCAAAAAACAAGCCTTCGTTTCCAGAAATTTTAGCTACAGCACCCTCAGACGCTAAGTTGCCATAAAGTATCTGGATGTTTCCAGAAGACTTTAGCGCCTTATCTTTTGGATAAATTACAGCTTGATCCTTTTCTTCAAACTCAAGTGGCGTTACGTCTGCTAAATTTTCGGCAAGTGTTTTTCCTGTAACCGTCATACAATCTCCATGTAAATATCCATTATCTAATAAATATTTCATGACTGCTGGCGTACCACCAATACTATGAATATCTTCCATTAAGTATTTTCCCGACGGCTTTAAATCGCCTATTAACGGTGTTTTATCACTTATACGTTGAAAATCTTCTAGCGTAAAATCTATATCTGCAGCAAATGCAATAGCTAAAAAGTGTAACACAGCGTTTGTAGATCCGCCTAGTGCATTTACCATAGTAACTGCATTTTCAAGAGATTTTTTGGTAATAATATCAAGAGGTTTTAAATCTAACTCCAACAAGTTTTTTATGGCTCTTGCATGGCGTTCTGCCTCAGATAATTTATTAGGATTTTCTGCAGGTATAGACGAGTTATAAGGTAATGCAAACCCCATAGCCTCTATAGAAGATGCCATAGTATTTGCCGTATACATTCCACCACAAGCGCCAGCACCTGGTATAGATCGTTTTATAATTTCTTTATATTCTGCCTCATCAATTTCACCTGCTACTTTTTGACCTAGTGCTTCAAACGCAGATACAATGTTTAATTTTTTTCCTTTATACATTCCAGATGCTGTAGCACCGCCGTACATCATAATTGACGGACGATTTAAACGGCACATCGCAATTACAGCTCCAGGCATGTTTTTATCACAGCCTACAACGGCAACTAAAGCATCGTAACTTTGTGCTTGCATTACTGTTTCTATAGAATCTGCTATAATATCTCTAGATGCTAAAGAGTAATTCATCCCAGAAGTACCCATAGAAATACCGTCGCTAACACCAATAGTATTAAACCCTAAACCAACTAAACCAGCAATATTACATTCTATCTTAACCTCATCCTTCAACGTATTTAAGTGCATGTTGCATGGGTTACCATCAAAACCTGTACTAGCAATACCCACTTGGGCTTTGTTCATATCATCATCAGTAAAACCTGCAGCATACAACATGGCTTGTGAAGCGGGTTGCGATTCATCTTGCGTTAATCTTTTACTATGTTTATTAATTTCTTTCATTTTTATTGAAAATAATTTTAGGTTTTAATCTGTTTTACTGTAAATCTTTCAATCACTTTAAGAATTTTAATAATAATTCTTAATTCCAGAGGACGAAAATAATTCATTATGCTTTTATCCTTTTTTACATACCAATAAAGGGGTTAAATCCACTAGATTAAAAAACATGTTAAATATTTGATTTACAGATGTTTGTCTTTAAAATTTTATGATGTTCAAATAAAGAAAAAGTTGAAAATAATTGTGTTTGAAGCCATTGTTGCTTATCACATAACACATACTTGATGATTATGGCTTGTTTTGGTTTGTAATTGAATGCTCTTGAAATTTTTGTTTAAGGCGTAAAAAAGGCGTTATAACTATTGCTTAGTTTTGTTATACTTTGAATTATCAATATTAAAAATTAAGGGTAAGGCATATGGCACAGTAACTGCTTTACCATCTTGCATGCCTGGTTTAAATTTAGGTAATAGTTTAATAACCCTAATAGCTTCTTCCTCTAATTTAGAATGTGGCCCTGATGCTCTAATACCAGTAACATCGCCTTTGTTATTAACTTTAAAAATAACATTAATTTTCACCTTCCCATCTGGGAAACCTAAACCGCTTGCAACATTTATATTGAAATGCTTCACAACGTGTTTTACAACTTTTTCACTCATGCACTTTTTTAATGTTGAGTTACTCCATTTTTTATTACAACCTTTGTAGATAGGAACTTTTTCTATAACTGCAAACGCAACTTCATTATCCGCGTCTTGGGCAAAAGCTATATTAGTACATGTAATTTGAAAAACTAAAAAAACAAAGAAATACTTCATAACCCAATATTAAATAGCCACAGCACCTTTAATGTGCGGATGCGGATTGTAATCTACCAGCGTAAAATCTTCAAAATCAAAATCAAAAATATCTTTAATTTCAGGATTTAAAATCATTTTTGGTAAAGGCCTAATATCTCGAGACAGCTGTAATTCTAACTGTTCAAAATGATTGCTGTAAATGTGTGCATCACCAAAGGTGTGTATAAACTCTCCAGCTTCGTAACCGCATACTTGTGCCATCATCATTGTAAACAAAGCATAAGATGCAATATTGAAAGGCACACCTAAAAAAATATCTGCACTACGTTGGTACAACTGGCAAGACAGCTTACCATTTGCGACGTAAAATTGAAAAAATGCATGGCACGGTGGTAGTGCGGCTTTACCATTTGCAACATTCTCACTAAAACTTTTTGATGTATCTGGTAACACTGATGGATTCCAAGCAGAAACCAACATACGTCTGCTATTTGGATTATTTTTTAATGCGCTAATTACCTCTTTTATTTGGTCGATTTCATCACTATTCCAGTTGCGCCATTGGTGCCCATAAACGGGTCCTAAATCGCCATTTTCATCCGCCCACTCATTCCAAATACGTACCCCATTTTCAGTAAGATATTTAGTATTAGTATCGCCTTTTAAAAACCACAGCAACTCATAAATAATGGATTTTAAATGTAGTTTTTTAGTAGTTACCATTGGAAAACCTTCACTTAAATCAAATCGCATTTGATACCCGAAAACACTTTTTGTACCAGTACCTGTACGGTCTCCTTTTTTATTGCCGTTTTCTAGAACGTGCTTTACTAAATCGTGGTATTGTTTCATAACAATTTCCCACGAAAGTGGGAATCTTTTTTTAATTAAACTTTAGCACAACGTCATAAAATTATGCATCGCAATTTAATAAAAAAGCAATGCAATGATTTTAAATATAATGCTGTAGATATTAAAAGTTATTAACCGGAATTTATTTTAAGATTTCTGCCTTCGCAGGAGTTTGTTACCCAATAATCATACCTGCAATTGTAGCAGAAATTAAAGACGCAATTGTACCACCTAAAAGCGCTTTCATACCAAATTTAGATAAGGTTTTACGCTGCCCTGGTGCTAATGAGCCAATGCCCCCAATTTGGATACCAATAGATGCAAAGTTTGCAAAACCACATAACATGTAAGTGGCCATGATAATCGACTTTTCGTACTTTAAATGTGTTGCGTTAGCAACATCTTTTAAATCGGCTAATTGTATGTAACCTATAAATTCACTAGCGGCTAGTTTTATGCCTAAAAGTTGCCCCATAAGTGCCATATCTTCTTTTGCAACACCAATAAGCCACATTAATGGCGCAAAAGCATAGCCTAGGATAAATTCTAGAGAAAGATTACTATATCTTGTATGTTCTGAAATCCAACTGTTAATACCAGAATAGTGTCCTATCTTTTCAAACCCAAAGTTAAACATTGCTATAAAAGCAACAAACACTAAGAGCATTGCACCTACGTTTACAGCAAGCTTTAAACCCTCGGTAGTACCATTAGCAATGGCATCTAAAAAGTTAGACCCTATTTTATCTTGCGAAACTTTTACATCTGTATTTATAGATGCTGTTTGAGGGTATAAAATTTTTGAAATTACAATTGCGCCTGGAGCAGCCATAACAGATGCTGCTAATAAATGCTTTGCATAAAACAAACGTAACTCTGGATCGTCTCCACCTAAAAAACCAATATATGCTGCTAGAACCGCACCTGCAACGGTTGCCATACCACCAATCATAACCAAAAGCATTTCAGACTTATTCATTTTCTCTAAATATGCCTTTATTAAAAGTGGTGCCTCTGTTTGCCCTAAAAATATGTTTCCAGCAACGCTTAAACTTTCTGCTCCAGAAATTTTAAGAAGTTTAGAAAGCAACCAGCCAAAACCTTTTACTACTATTTGAATAACGCCCAAATAGTATAACACTGAAGTTAATGCAGAAAAGAATATAATGGTTGGTAACACCTGAAATGCAAAAATGAATCCGAAGGTATCCATATCTACTACTAAGCCTTCAAATAAAAACTTACTACCAGCTTTTGTAAATTCCAAAATCTGTACAAAAAGGCCGCCAACAAACTCAAAAATGCGCTTTATAAAATCTACTTTTAAAACACCAACGGCGATTATAAGTTGAAATGCAAGCCCAATACCCACTACCCGCCAATTTATAGCTTTTTTATTACTACTGAATAAAAATGAAATAAACACCAAAGCCATCATACCTAATACACCACGCCACAGGCTATTTAATGAAAATCCCTGACTGGGAATTATGGTAGTTTTACTTGTGTCTTTTAGAACTAATTCTGTTACTGTTTCTGAAATATCAGCGCGAGAAACACCTGTTGTGTTTTCTAGATTATCTGCTTGATTTGTGAGTTCAATTTTGGTTTGCGCAGTATTATTGAGCGTATCTTGAGCAAAACAAGATGAACTTACAAGACACAATATGAAAACAATACTACATAAAAATTGTTTCATAAAATGCATGATTAACGTTTAGAAACTTCATCACGAATTCTTGCTGCTTTTTCGTAGTCTTCGCTATTTACAGCTTCTTCTAAAAGCTTGTGTAACTCTTCAAGAGTTTTTGAAGAATAATCCTCTTGAGATACCGTTGGTTCTAATTCTCCAGCTAAGATATCATCTACTAAAACACTATCATCAGCAGTTTCGTCATCCTCGTTTTTAGGATCAACTTTTAGATAAATACCTGCTTTGTCTAATATGTTTTTATAAGTGAAAATTGGTGCATCAAAACGCAATGCTAAAGCAATAGCATCACTAGTTCTGGCATCAATAATTTCTTCAATTTTGTCACGTTCGCAAATCAAACTAGAATAAAACACACCGTCTACTAGTTTATGAATAATCACTTGCTTTACAACAATATCAAATCTATCTGCAAAATTTTTAAATAAATCGTGAGTTAAAGGTCTTGGTGGGCGAATTTCTTTTTCTAAAGCAATGGCTATGGATTGCGCTTCAAAAGCACCAATAACTATAGGAAGTTTACGATCGCCTTCAATCTCATTTAATATTAAGGCATAAGCACCATTTTGTGTTTGACTGTATGAAATACCTTTTATATTTAATCTTACTAAACTCATAAATCTATTAAAAACGCAAAGAACTGCTTAAATTAGAACTTTACCAACTGCAAATACAGTTTTTGGCATGAAATGCTAATTTAAGCAGTTCTACAGTACTACACAATTTATAAAAATAAATTATTAATACAACTCAATTTTAAATACTTTTTATAATTGAAAGTTGAATTAATCTCGCTCTAAACGAGGTTTCATTTTATTATATTACTGTTGTGCTTTAAATGTTTTTAGTTTTTCAATAAGTTGCGGCACTACCTCAAAAGCATCACCAACAACGCCATAATCTGCTGCCTTGAAGAATGGTGCTTCAGGATCAGTATTTACCACTACTTTTACTTTTGAAGCGCTAATTCCTGCTAAATGCTGTATGGCTCCTGATATACCGATAGCTATATATAAGTTTGTGGCTACAGGCTTACCTGTTTGCCCAACGTGTTCTCCATGAGGTCTCCAACCTAAATCTGAAACAGGTTTAGAGCAGGCTGTAGCTGCTCCTAAAACATCAGCTAATTCTTCTACCATACCCCAATTCTCTGGCCCTTTAAGGCCTCTTCCAGCAGATACAACTATTTCAGCATCTGCAATGGTTACTTTGTCTGTCGCTTTATCTACTGAAGCAACAGTAACACCTAATTCTGGGATTGCGGGTGAAAAATCTTCGGCAGCAGCACTACCAGTATTTTCAACTAATCCGAAGGAATTATTAGAAACACCAACAAGTTTTACTTCAGATTTAATTTCGGCAATCTCAAAGGCCTTATTAGTAAATGCTGAACGTTTTACAGTAAAAGGACTTGTACTTGAAGGTGATGCAACTACATTTGAAGCATACCCCGCATTCAATCCAACAGCTAAAAGTGGTGCTAAGTATTTACTATCTGCACTAGAGCCAATAATAACTACCTGCGCATTTTCAGCTTCTGCTGCTTGCTTTAAAACAGCTGCATAGCCTTTAGCATTAAAGTTCTCTAAATTTGAATTGGATACCTTCAATACTTTATCTACGCCGTAATTTCCTAATTCTGAAGTATCATCGGCATTTATAGTTACTGCTGTAACCGTTGTACCTAATTGGTCTGCTACAGCTTTTGCATAAGATGCCACTTCAAAAGCGGCCTTCTTAAATTTATTTTGTTCTGATTCTGTATATACTAAAACTGACATAAAAATTTATTTTTTTGTCATCCTGAACCTGTTTCAGGATCTCATTATTTTACTAAATATTCAAAATAGATTCCGAAACTAGTTCGGAATAATTTAGCAAGTTAAATTACTTTCGCTTCGTTGTGAAGTAAATTAACCAACTCATCTAAATTGTCTGGAGATACTAATTTTACAGCACCTTTAGGCGCTGGTTTTTCAAAACTAACAGAGTTTGTTCCTGCATCAGTACCAACAGGCTCTACAACATTGAGTGGCTTTTTGCGCGCCATCATAATCCCGCGCATGTTAGGGATTTTTAAATCACTTTCTTCCACTAGGCCTTTTTGCCCACCAACTACAAGTGGTAATGCAGTTGCTACGGTTTCCTTACCGCCATCAATTTCTCTGGTTGCAGTTGCAGATGTACCGTCTACCTCTAAAGCGATACAATTATTTACAAAGTTAGCATCTATTAAACCTGCTAACATTCCAGGAACCATACCACCATTGTAGTCTATAGATTCGCGTCCTGCTATAATTAAATCGTAACCACCATCTTCTACAACTTTAGCTAATTGTTTCGCAACTGAAAAACCATCAGTAGCTGGTGTGTTTACCCTAATTGCAGCATCCGCACCAATAGCCAAAGCTTTACGTAATGTAGGTTCTGTCTCTGCACCACCAACATTAACAACTGTAACATTTGCACCTTGTTTTTCTTTAAACCACATGGCACGTGTTAACCCAAATTCATCATTAGGATTTATTACAAATTGTACACCATTTGTATCAAACTTTGAATCACCATCAGTGAAATTAATTTTTGATGTTGTGTCAGGAACATGACTTATACAAACCAATATATTCATAACTTATATTATATTAAAATCTCTTATTTTTTACGGATACGAAGTTAGGTATTTTATTTCAAAAATACTATGCATGCATAATAAATTTTAGAATTATATACTACTTAAATTTAAAGTACCTTTACAAAAACACATAAAAATATAAACTATTAAAGTGTTCTTTTAATTCAAAAATCAACTTTACAAAAAAATCAAAATCAAAGCAATACAATAAAAAAGCAACCTTAATTTTTAAAAAAAGTTAGGAGTTGATTTTTATAGCGACTTATTATAAGTTAAAAATTTCGCAACACATCTTATTAATACAAATCACGAAAATAATGAGAAAAACTACACTTGTATTTATTATAAATCTAATACTGATTTTTGGTTTTAACCTTACCAATGCTCAAAACGCGTTTCCTTACGATGCCATTAATGTAACCAATGGTGCTTTTGATACGTCAATAAATATAGACACCTCTGCAGGTGAAAGCCCTTTTAACAATTTGTTATTAGGAAGTAATGTAGATTTTAACACCTCTATTGCAAGACTTTTGCTATCTAGAGCACCTTTATTTGCTTCAGACGGCACACTTATTAACAACAATGCTGCAAACCAAGGGTTTAATGCCGTAAACGGACAAGAATTTATTGCAGATAACGACCCTGTTGTTCTGCGTTTTCCACAGGGTGTATTTGCAAATACATACCATTGGGAACAAGTATTAGATGAAAATGGTGATGAAATTGCAGCAGCAGATTCTAGACATATTATAGACCCTTTTATTATTAATGGAAGAGTAATATCACAACACGATAGTCCAATTAATGTGCGTATTGGTTATCCTTCATTAACCTCTATTTTTGATACTGCCGCTAGTAATGGCAAACCTTTAGATTTACTTACAGTACTTAGTATCATTGGAAATGATGCAGATTCTAACGGAAGAAGATGGAGTACTATGATTGAAGACGGACTTGATGTTAGAGATATGGAATTAGGTAATGAATTCTTTTTTAGAAGTCAACGATCTGGCACTATATCTACTGAGGCGCAATGGGTTGCAAGAGCACGAGAAATAGTTGAAAATATAAAAAATAGAGCTAATACATTAGATAGAACAGTAAAGTTTGCTATCCCAATATCATTTAGAGGTGGAGATCCAGCACAAAGTCAATCCACTAGAAATTTTCATCAAAACTATAACAATGCGATTACTGTTGATGAAAGTTTTTTTGATGCTATTGTAGTACATAGATATGTTAATGCGCAACGAGAGGATGGTAACAGACCAGAAGATCTAACCGATCAGTCGTTAAGAGATTTAGTATCTGCTAGTAGAATAATGGACCAAAGTCTTAGTTATTCTAAAACACAGGTTTCTGCTGATAAAGATGCGATATGGCTAACCGAATGGGGCGTTGCTGGAAGTGAAGTAGATGCTATTGGTGCTAGTTTTTTAGGAGCTGCTGATATTTATTCTCACATTATAAATAATAATGAACGTTTAGAAGTAGAACGCATAAATTGGTTTTCATCAGTTGGTTTAAATGCCCAATATACCGTAAACGGTACACAAAGTAATGTGCAAATTGGTAGAACTGGTTATGGTGATGTTTACAGTGTTTTGCGAGATAATTTAAGAGACACTAACATGTTTAATACCTATACTTTAACAGCACCAGATTTAACACTTGGTGGCGTAGTACAAGACGATAAAGCAATACACACTCTTGCAGTAAGAAGAGCAGACGGCACACCACGTTTAATCATCACAAATAAAACTAATGTTGTAGCAAATTTAAGTGTTAATATGGACGGTAATAGAGAAAATGTAATAAATTACATTGCCGATGGATTTAGATGGGAAAGCCTAACATCTACCACATCTATTCCTTTTTCTGATGCACAAACCACTACAAATACTATTTTAGTGCCACCATTTTCAGTTATTAAAGTAGATATGAGTTTTGGCGAAGGTGTAGCCATTTTATCTACAGATGATATTGGTGCTTTTAATAACGATGCTGATTTTACGCTGTTCCCAAACCCAACATCATCCACAGTTAATATTGCACTTAATGGTATAAATTCTGCAGATATAATTGTTACAGATATGCTAGGAAAGGTTGTTATTCAAACTAAAACAAAACAGTCAAACTTACAATTAAACACCAATGGCATTCTCAAGTCTGGATTGTACTTGGTAAGAGTAATTGGTGATAATAACACATCATTTGTTAAAAAACTAATTGTGAATTAGTAGCATTCAATTAAGTAATTAAAACGCCGTTACATCTACAAAGTTGTAACGGCGTTTTAGTATTTATACACGCATTACTTTTAGTTTCAATTAAAAATATATTATAACATTTTTTAAATGCTGCTAAGTAAATCTTAAAGAAACTAGAAAATGACTGATTTAAATTGAATTTAGAGCGTTATTTTTTTCTACAAGTGTATAATTTAATTAGTTGTAGTTTACAAGCTTAAAAATTGATAATTATTTCCTTATTTTTGTTGCTTTAAAAGTAATAACAATCAATACTACATGAAGACAATTCAATTCAGAGAAGCAATTTGCGAAGCGATGAGCGAAGAAATGCGCAGAGACGAAAGCGTATATTTAATGGGTGAGGAAGTTGCAGAATATAATGGCGCATACAAAGCATCTAAAGGGATGTTAGATGAATTTGGTGAAAAACGCGTTATAGATACACCAATAGCAGAACTTGGTTTTGCAGGAATTGCAGTAGGATCTACAATGACAGGAAATAGACCGATTGTTGAATACATGACCTTTAACTTCTCTTTAGTTGGAATTGATCAAATTATAAACAATGCCGCAAAAATAAGACAGATGTCTGGTGGACAGTTTAAATGTCCAATCGTATTTCGTGGGCCAACAGCCTCTGCGGGTCAACTAGGAGCTACGCACTCTCAAGCTTTTGAGAATTGGTTTGCTAACACACCAGGTTTAAAGGTTATTGTCCCTTCAAATCCATACGATGCTAAAGGTTTATTAAAAGCTGCTATTCGTGATGATGATCCAGTTATTTTTATGGAAAGTGAACAAATGTATGGTGATAAAGGTGAAGTACCAGAAGGTGAGTATATTTTACCTATTGGCGTTGCAGAAATTAAAAGAAAAGGTGATGATGTAACTATTGTTTCCTTCGGA
>CALDUF010000099.1 GCA_937923515.1 uncultured Flavobacteriaceae bacterium | reverse complement strand
TTGCACCAACGTGGTTTTTTAAGCGTACGTTGGCTATTACGAGCGTTTGGATATACCGATGCAGATTTGTTTTATGACGATTTGGGTAAACCACATTTAAAGGATGGGAAACAAATTTCAATATCGCATTCGTTTAACTTTTCGGCAGTTATTATTAGCGATTTAATTGTTGGAATTGATGTGGAAAAACAACGTGATAAAATAACAGTTATAGCTCATAAATTTGTGGATTATGAGTTTGATTATTTGGATAAAACAGCTACAGAATATATTAAAAAGCTTACAGTAATTTGGTGCATAAAAGAGTCTTTATACAAACTGTATTGCACACCAGGATTAAGTTTTAAAAACCACTGCTTAGTTATTCCTTTTAATATTGAAGATGAAACCACTTTAGCTTGGATAGATTATAATGCTGCTAAAAGCAAATATAATACTGCCTTTTTAGAGTTTGAAGGTTTTACTTGTGCTTACGCTATTGCTTAATGTTAGTTTATAAACACATATTGGAAGCTACTGCTAAAGGCAAAAAATTATTTGCGGTTTTAATTGACCCTGATAAGTTTGAACTAGCACATACTGAAAATTTCATAAAAAAAGTTAATGTATCAATGGCATCGCATATTTTTGTTGGTGGCAGTTTTGTTGCTGACAATGCTACCGAAATTTTGGTAAAAACTATTAAAAGACACACTGATTTACCTGTTGTTTTGTTTCCAGGTGATGTGTCTCAAATAACCGAAAACGCTGATGCGTTATTATTTTTGTCTTTACTATCAGGTAGAAATGCAGATTATTTAATTGGCAAACATGTTAAGGCAGTTTCAAAATTGAGAGATACTGATTTGGAAGTGATTCCAACAGGTTATATTTTGATTGAAAGTGGTGTAAAAACGGCAGTTTCTATAGCAACAGGCACAAGTGCCATGTCTAGAACTAAAGTACAACCTATTTTAGATACTGCAAGCGCAGGACAGTTTTTAGGGATGCGACTCATATATTTGGAGGCTGGTAGTGGTGCCAAACAACCCGTAACTAATGCAATTATAAAAGCGGTAAAAAGTGAATTACAAATTCCGCTGATTGTTGGTGGCGGATTAAGAACCAAATCTCAAATTGAAAATGCTTATGCTTCTGGTGCTGATGTAGTAGTAGTTGGAACTGCTTTTGAAGAAGATGAAGGATTGTTTAAGGAATTAAAAAAAAATAAAGACTAATAGTTTCTCTCCTTTGGAGAGATTAAGAGCGGCTTATTTATGAAAATATCAGTAGAATTAACGTTAACACCTTTGCAAGACGATTTTGAGCCTGTAATTATTCATTTTATAAAAAAATTGAGAGCTTCGAATTTGAAAGTGCTTGAAAATCCTTTGAGTACCCAAGTTTATGGAGATTATGATGAAGTGATGCAATTACTAACTTCAGAAATAAAAGAGGCTTTTGAGCTTATAGAAAAAGGCTTGCTATATATAAAAATAGTTAAATCTGATAGACACGATTATGAGCCCCATTTTTGATACTTTATTTGGGCAATATTACGACTACGAAACTACTGATGTTGTTTTAGAAATTATTGCTGTAATTTTTGGCTTTTTGTCGGTTTGGTTTTCAAAACAAAACAAGGTGTTGGTGTTTCCAACAGGTATGATAAGTACCGTAATTTTTGTGTATTTATTGTTAAAATGGGAATTACTGGGCGATATGATGATAAACGCCTACTATTTTATAATGAGTGTGTATGGTTGGTACATTTGGACTAGAAAAACTGGAAATGAAGCGGTTACACCAATTTCCAGAACTACACTCACCGAAAAAAAAATAAGTATAGCCATATTTTTAGCAACGCTATTATTCGTTTACTTAGTTTACCAAAATTTTGATAAGTGGACGAGTTGGATCGCTTACGTAGATACCCTAACAACAGCCATATTTTTTGTGGGTATGTGGCTAATGGCTAAACGAAAAATAGAAAACTGGATATATTGGATTATTGGTGATATTATTTCCGTGCCATTATATTTTCACAAGGGCTTTACGTTTACAAGTTTACAATATCTTATTTTTACCTTTATTGCTATTTTTGGCTACATCGCATGGAAAAAACGTATAAACAGCAACCCGCAAACTGTATAAAAGTAGTACTGTTTGGACCAGAATCTACAGGAAAAACCACGCTATCGCGCCAGTTAGCACGGTATTATAGTACTGTTTGGGTACCTGAATATGCGCGCGAATACCTTCAAAACAAATGGAATAATGAGCGTAAAACCTGTGAACCAGATGATTTGTTACCAATTGCTCGGGGACAAATGAAATTGGAAAACGAGTTGGCACAAAAAACAGATACCGTTTTAATTTGCGATACAGATTTGTTGGAAACCAAAGTATATTCAGAAGCTTACTACAGTGGTACTTGCAACCCAATTTTAAAAAAATATGCATTAGAAAATACTTACGATTTATATTTTTTAACTTATATTGATACGCCTTGGGAAGCCGATGATTTAAGGGATAAGCCTACCAAAAGAGAAGCGATGTTTAATGCCTTTCAAAAGGAACTAATCAAACAAAATAGACCTTACGTTCTATTAAAAGGTAATAAAAACCAACGCCTTGAAATAGCTATTACACATATTAACAAACTTTTAAATAACGACTAATGTTTACTGAAAAAGACATTAAACAAATACACAATAAGGGCATTACCTTAGATCAAGTAAATGCGCAAATACACCGCTTAAAAAACGGGATGACACATTCTAATTTATTATCGGCTGCAACGGTTGGTCGAGGCATTCATAGTTTTGGTGATAATGAAATTGATGATCTGGTAGCTTTATACGAAAAGCAAAAAGAGGCGTGTGATATTTTAAAGTTTGTACCAGCCTCTGGAGCAGCTACTAGGATGTTTAAATTTTTGTTTCAGTTATTAAAACGTTTCAATACTTCTAAAGACGATATAAAAAAGTATGTTGAAAAATATGGAGATGCACTTATTGAAACTTTCGTATCTAACCTTCCAGACTTTCCATTTTATGAGGAAGTTATGGCTAAAATTAAGACACAAGTGCCAAGTTTTGATAGCTTATCAAAAGATGAGCAATACGTTCAGTTTATAAAAACAATGCTTGATGAAAGGACTTTAAATTACAGTTTTTTTCCAAAGGGATTGCTGCCTTTCCATAAATACGGTGATACATCTATAACAGCTTTTGAAGAGCATTTATATGAAGCTACTTTATATGCGTCTTCAAAAGGAAATGCAAACTTGCACTTTACAGTTTCTGAAAAGCATCACGATTACTTTTTAAAAGTATTAAATGCAATAAAACCAAAACTAGAGAACGCTACAAATGTTGTATTTAATGTAACATTTTCATTTCAAAAAGAAGCAACTGAAACTGTAGCATTAACTAAAAGTGATGAAGTATTTAGAACCAGCGACGGTTCTATTTTATTTAGACCTGGCGGACATGGCGCGCTTTTAGAAAATTTAAATGAATTAGATAGCGATATTATATTTATTAAAAATATTGATAACATCGTTGTAAAAGAAAAAAACAAGAGAGACTCTAAATATAAAAAATTGCTTGGTGGCGTTTTGTTAAAAATCCAAAATCAAGTATTTGATTATCTAAAACAATTAGATGGTAAAACTCTAGACGATGCCGATATTACAGCAATGGCTTATTTTTTAAGAAAACAACTAAGTGTGTTTATAGATCCTGATTTTGGAGACTTTAGTATTAAGGAGAAAATAAATTATTTGAAAAATAAGTTAAACCGTCCAATTAGAGTTTGTGGTATGGTGAAAAATGAAGGTGAACCTGGTGGAGGACCTTTTTGGGTTAAAGCAGATAATGATGAGATTTCCTTACAAATTGTAGAGTTTGCTCAAATTAATTTTAGTAAAAAACAACAACAATCTATAGTGTATAAGGCATCCCATTTTAATCCCACAGATTTAGTATGTGGTGTTAAAGATTATAAAGGTGAAAAGTTTAACTTACTAGAATACGTAGACCCTGAAGCTGCTTTTATTACTATGAAAACACAAAATGGTGTAGATATACAGGCTCTTGAACTTCCAGGGTTGTGGAATGGTAGTATGGCACATTGGAATTCTATTTTTGTGGAAGTACCAGTAGAAACATTTAATCCTGTTAAAACAGTAAACGATTTATTAAAACCTGTACATCAAAATTCATGATGTTTAATGAAGAGGCATTATTAAAGGAGCTAACTTTTAAAGCTATTAGAAGTTCGGGTAGTGGTGGCCAACATGTTAACAAAGTGGCCTCAAAAGTAGAATTGTTTTTTAATCTCAATACCTCTGAAGTGTTTGATGATAAACAGAAAAATACACTTCAAGAAAAACTTCAAAACAGATTAACAAAAGATGGTGTTTTAATATTACAATGTGGCGAATCTCGCAGTCAGCATAAAAATAAAATTATTGTAATAAAACGCTTTTTAGAATTGCTAAAAAATGCTTTAGTAAAAGAAAAAAAGCGTGTGCCAACAAAAATTCCTAGAGCCGTTATACGAAAGCGCCTAAAAAATAAGAAGTATCGTTCTGAAAAAAAGGCTAATAGAAAAAAGCCTGATATAGATTAAAAAAGAACCGATTTCATAACTCTAATTCAGAATTCGTTCTTAAATTTGCAGCGTTCTCAAAAAAGGGGTGCTAAAGAAATGATGATTACCGATATTTGATTCGTGATGGAAGACATTCTGAAATCTAAAAAATCGTAAATCTTTAATCTGAAATTTCTAAGGCTGAGATCATACCCATTGAACCTAGAACAGGTAATGCTGTTTAGGAAACGAACGTTAAGAAAATGTCTTTTGGGCATTTTTAGTGAGTGCAAAAAAATACTTTTGTATGCTCTAAACTTAAACGTTCAAAACATCAATTTATTAATAACAAAGAATAATTACCTCTTTTTATTCGATTATAACATTCATAATCGACATGAAAAATTTATTCAAAAATTTGTCAATCCTGCGAAGGCAGGAATCTTATCAAAAGGCTATTCTTTTAGCTTTTATTTTTACTGCGGTTTCAACTTTTAGACTTAACGCGCAAAACAATCAAAAACAACTAGATTCTACCAAAACAGAAAAACTAGATGAAGTTTTAGTAAAAGCTGTTAGAGTAGATGCCGATTCTCCAATAACACACTCTAACGTGTCTAAAGAAGAATTAGCAAAGCGTAATTTAGGGCAAGATATCCCTGTCCTTTTAAATTATTTGCCTAGTATAGTAACTACAAGTGATGCTGGTGCTGGTATTGGATACACAGGTGTTCGTGTACGTGGTATTAGTGGTGGTTCAACAAATGTTACTATAAATGGAATACCCTATAACGATGCTGAGAGTTTAGGTACGTTTTGGGTAAACTTGCAAGACTTTTCATCATCAGTAGAAAACTTACAAGTGCAGCGTGGTGTTGGGTCCTCTACAAATGGTGCAGGAGCTTTTGGTGCAAGTGTAAACATCCTAACCGATGCGATATCAAAAGAAAGTTCTGGAGAAACGTCACATAGTTTTGGTAGTTTTAATACAAGACGTCACAATGTTAAATTTAGTACAGGACTATTAAATAATGCTGTTGAAATTTCTGGACGTTTGTCTCAAATTAAATCTGATGGGTATATAGACAGGGCAACTTCAGATTTAAAAAGTTATTTTGTACAAGGAAGTTATGTAAACAATGGTACACTTATTAAAGCCATTGCATTTGGAGGACAAGAAATTACATACCAATCTTGGTATGGTTTTAATCCAGTAGATGTAGCTGCAGTTGGCGCAAATCCAAATATTGATGAAAATAGAAGATACAATATTAGTGGTATCCAACTGGATGATGATGGTAACTTTGAAGGGTTTTATGAAAACCAAGTAGATAACTATAAGCAAGACCATTACCAATTACATTGGAACCAAAGATGGGATAATAGTTGGTCTACAAACTTAGGCTTAAATTATACCAACGGCCGTGGGTTTTTTGAAGAATATGTAGATAACTACTATTACTCTAACGTATTTTTTGCATCAGATGCTACTTTTGATTTTTTAGGAAAAACACCAATAACGGTTAACGGAGAAACTATAGATTCTCAAGATTATATTAGAAGACGCTGGTTAGATAACGATTTTTATGTGCTAAACGCGAGTGTTAACTATAAAAATGAGCGTGTAAACTTTATTTCTGGTGTATCGTACAGTTCGTATCATGGTGATCATTTTGGAGAACTAATATGGGAGCAGTATGCAAACGACAACAATTTTGGTGATAGGTATTATGATGGTGATGGCGATAAATACGATTTTAATGCGTTTGCTAAAGTTACTTACCGTTTAAATGATGATTTAAGTTTGTATGGCGATCTACAGTATAGAGCTGTAAATTATGATACAAGTGGTATTAACTCTGATTTAGATGTGTTTGAAATTGATAAAGCGTATGGCTTTTTTAATCCAAAAATTGGATTTAACTATAGCCTTAATACAACTAGTGATATATATTTCTCTTTTGCTAGAGCTAACAGAGAACCAAGTAGAGGCGATTTTGAAAACAACGCAGATATAAAACCAGAAGAGCTTAATGATTTTGAGTTAGGTTGGAGGTATCAAAATAATAACGTTGGTATTAATGCCAATGCGTATTATATGGCGTATAACGAGCAGTTAGTAGCCACAGGTGCTTTAGATAATTCTGGCGCACAAATTAGAGATAATACTGGAGAAAGTTACCGTTTGGGTTTAGAAGTAGAGGCTAATATTGTACTTGGTGATGTAACATTACAACCTAATTTTACACTTAGTTCTAATAAAAACAGAGAAACATTTTTTAAACGAGATGGTGTGTTACAAAATTTAGGAGAAACTAATATAGCGTTTTCACCAAATCTTGTTGCTGCAAACGCCCTAACGTATAATGTTGCGCCTAACTTTGCGGTAGCATTTTTAAGTAAATATGTAGGTGAGCAGTATATGGGGAATATTGATGCTGAGTCTTCTAAGTTAGATAGTTATTTTGTTAACGACTTAAATTTGGTGTATGAGATTAAGCCAAAATCTATATTCAAATCTATAGTATTAACAGGATTAGTAAATAATATTTTTGGAGAAAGATATATTTCAAATGGTTTCTTTTTTACGTTTGATGATGATTTTTCTAACCCTGGAACTGTAACAACTATTGAAGGATCTGGTTTTTATCCACAAGCAACAACAAACTTTTTAGTAGGCGCTACTTTAAAATTTTAAGTGTTTTTAATCTATATGTAATAAAGCGTAGTTGGTGTTGTACCAACTGCGCTTTTTTTATTTAAAGTAAACGTGTTGCAGAAACGGCTTTTAGTTTCGCTAGAGCTGAAGCCAAAACTTTTAATTAAAAACCACTAAAGTATTACCGTTTAATTCTGTACGATACCGTTTTAAAGTGCATTGTAAGTTGCCATTATTTACAGCCTGTCCTGTAAATAAATTATATTCATTTTCATCATCGCAACCACAAGTTGCTGTAAGGCCGTTAATAGTTAAAATAGAGCAGCTATCAAAAATATGATTAGGGTCTGCCGCATCAAAAGCCGCAAAACCACTTCCAGTATTTGTAATAATAATGCCACCATTACCAACGTTAGGAATATAAACAGGATTACTAGGAAACTGTAGTTGACTAAATTGTGGGAAATTTAAATTAACAGGTTCATTTACAGTAATATTTAACAAAAATTGACAGTTTTCGTCATTCAACGAATTGTCGCTACATGTTGTTAACGTTAAGACACAAATTAAAGCGATACATAGCCTCATAAATTCTTGAAAATTAGACTGCAATTTACAATAAAATACAATCTTGATTTAAATATTTTGTATATTTGCTTTACGATCTCGTGAAAGCGAGATTTTTTTATTTTACCCCCTGAAAGCAACAGGGTTTTTAAGTTAAACGATGAAGTTATGAGTAAAGTATCTTACTATACACCAGAAGGGTTAAAAAAATTACGAGACGAATTACAGCAATTAAAAGATGTAGAGCGCGTAAAAGCTTCAAAGGCTATTGCAGAGGCGAGAGATAAAGGTGATTTAAGTGAAAATGCTGAATATGATGCTGCTAAAGAAGCGCAAGGTATGCTTGAAATGCGCATAGCAAAGTTAGAAGATGCCTTGGCGGGTGCTCGTATAATTGACGAGTCGCAGTTAGATATGACAAAAGCTTTAGTGCTTTCTAAAGTGAAAATAAAAAACCAAACCAACGGTATGGAAATGACCTATACTTTGGTAGCTGATGGTGAGGCAGATTTGGCCACAGGTAAAATTTCAGTCAATTCTCCTATCGGAAAAGGATTGTTAGGAAAATCTGTTGGTGAAGTTGCCGAAATACAAGTGCCAAGTGGTGTAATGAAGTTTGATGTCATCGAAATTTCTAGATAAATAAATGGTTTATTCCGCGAAAGCGAAAATCGTCTATTCAATTACTACTAGCGTACTAAATAATAGTGTAAGACAAAGCAAAACGTATGGCTTCAATTTTTACCAAAATAGTTAAGGGTGATATACCGTGTTACAAAGTTGCTGAAACGGATGAATTTTTAGCCTTCTTGGACGTTAACCCGAATACTGAAGGGCATACACTATGTATTCCAAAACTAGAAGTTGATAAACTGCTTGATTTAGATGAAACTACTTATGATGGCTTAATGCGTTTCTCTAGAAAAGTAGGGCTTGCCATAGAAAAAACAATACCTTGTAACCGTGTGGGTTTATCTGTTATAGGTTTAGAAGTGCCGCATGCGCACGTACATTTAATTCCACTACGCAATATGGATGATGCGCGTTTTCTTAAAAAAATAAAAATGACGCCTGAGGCATTTATTAAAACAGCAAATGCTATTGCTGCCAACTTCTAAGCATTTGCAAAATAAACACTTACAAAACTTACAACACTTGCAATTACTATTGCAACTACAACTACAAGTACCCAAAATAACTTTTTAAAAGATTTAGATGTTGGTTTAGGTACAAATGCTTTTTTTTGATATTCAAACACACGTTCTATATCGTCTGTCCAACGTTCTGGATAAATAGTACTTTTGCAAGTTTCGCAATAAATATCGTGACTGATATCTTTAGAAATGCAGGTGTAAAATTTGGTTTCAGTATGTTTTTGTTTAAATGTAAGCTGTAACCCATCAGCACTAAAACATTCTGGACAGTTGTTTTTAAGCGCTACTTTTTTTATCGGAATTAACGTCTCGGTTGTCATTTGCTAGCTTGTTTTAAACTAATTTGAAAGCTTGTACCCTTGTTTATAACAGATTCTAAAACCTTAATTTTGCCATCATGAAAATCTTCCACGATACGTTTTGTAAGCGATAAGCCTAAGCCCCAACCGCGTTTTTTTGTAGTAAATCCGGGTTCAAAAATAGTATTGAATTTGCTTTTTGGAATACCTTTGCCAGTATCGGTTACACGAATCTTTACATTGTTTTCAAGTTGTGTAACTTCAATAGTAATTTTGCCTCTACCTTTCATAGCATCTATACCGTTTTTTACCAAATTCTCTATGGTCCAACTATAGAGTTGCGTATTAAGTTTTACAAAAATCTCATTGTCTGGTACAATAATTTCAAAAGCAATTAAGTTTGATGCTCGCCTTTTCAAGTAATCATAAGTGCGTTTGGTTTCCGCAACAATATCAACAGTTTCTAAAGTAGGTAAAGATCCTATTTTGCTAAAACGCTCCGTGATAACTTGTAACCTATCAATATCTTTTTCAATTTCTACAATATACTCTGGGTTTACATTTTCGGTCTTTAATAATTCTGTCCAACCTATTAAAGACGACAAAGGTGTACCAATTTGGTGTGCCGTTTCTTTTGCCATACCATTCCACAACTTATTTTGTACTGCATTTTTATTGCTCTTGTAAAAGAAAAAGATAACGCCTGCAAAAAGAAAAATAATAAGCAATAAGGCTAAAGGGTAGTATTTTAATTTGTTTAGTAAAGGCGAATTGCCATAGTAAATTGTTTGTAATAAAGTATCGTCGTAAATTATTTTAATAGGCTTATATTCATTTTTGAATTTGGCAATTAGATTTTGAATTTTAAGAGAATCTTTTGCAATTCTTTCATCAATATTTCTTGTGTCATAGCTTCCTGTTTTGTCCACTATAATCATTGGTGTTGTTTTATTGCTTTGTAGTATTTCTATAGGAAGTTCGCCAATATCAACATCTAGATTTACGGTTTTAGATAATTCCTCTGATGCGAAAGACCAGTTTTTCATTTTAATACGCTCTTCTTCTTTAAAATTCTGAAAAAAAACGTAAGTATTCCATAAAATTAAAGAGACGATAATAAAGGATAAAATAATCATTATCCATCGTACTGTATTAGAATATTTGGTAAAAAGCATTCAAATTTTGATTAGGCAGTAATATAATGCAAATCTGTTAATATTATTGTTCAAGTTGTTAGTAAATCGGTTTTTATAAGCGTTTTAGAATAGTTACATTTGTTTAACCTGAAAAAATTTAAATGGCTACGTTTACACCAAACACATTATCTACTAGTAAATTACACGGGTATTTATTAAGTGCAGTAGCGCCTAGGCCTATAGCTTTTGCAAGTACTGTTGATCCTGATGGAAATGTAAATTTATCACCATTTAGTTTTTTTAATGTGTTTAGTGCTAACCCACCAATACTCATTTTTTCGCCAGCGCGACGTGTTCGTGATAATACTACAAAGCATACATTACATAATGTTGAAGCTGTAAAAGAGGTAGTAATAAATGTGGTGAATTATGATTTGGTGCACCAAATGTCGTTAGCAAGTACAGCATATGCTGCTACTGTAAATGAGTTTGAAAAAGCTGGATTAACGATGTTGGCTTCTGAAGTAGTAAAACCCTTTAGAGTTGCAGAATCGCCCATACAGTTTGAATGTAAAGTTAACGATATTATTAAGTTAGGTACAGAGGGTGGTGCTGGAAATTTAGTGATATGTGAAGTTGTAAAATTTCATGTCGAGGATGAGTTTTTAAATGATGATGACACCATAAATCAAAAAAAATTAGATTTAGTTGCTAGAGCTGGAGGCAGTTTTTACAGTAGAGCTAACAAAGGTTTTTTTGAAATACCTAAACCCGTATCTAACCTAGGGATTGGTGTTGATGCGTTTCCTAGTCATGTAAAAAACAGTATGATATTAACGGGGAATAATTTAGGAATGCTAGGTAATGTAGAGGCGTTACCAACGCAACAAGATGTAGATGCTTTTGTAGAAGATTTAGGCTCTAGATATCCAAAAATTAAAGAAGCAAGTCATAGAGAAAAACATAAATTGGCACGTAAGTATTTAAGCTATGGTGATGTACAAAGTGCATGGAAAATACTATTGTCGTAAAAATTAAATAAGAATACATTAAATATATAGATTACATGGAAGTTCAAGGAAGAATAAAAATGATAGGTGAAACCCAAACCTTTGGAAGTAACGGATTCAGAAAAAGAGAATTAGTAGTAACTACAGAAGAGCAATACCCACAACATATTTTGGTGGAGTTTGTACAAGATAAAACCGATTTATTAAACAGCTACCAAGTTGGGCAACAAGTTAAGGTTAATATTAATTTACGCGGTAGAGAATGGGTAAACCCACAGGGCGAAACTAAGTATTTTAATTCTGTGCAAGGTTGGAGAATTGAAGCGATGCAAGCCGCAGCTTCGGGCGAAAATATGCCACCAGTACCTCCAGCTGATGCGTTTGAGCCTGCAGGCGATTTAAAAGAAGAAGATCATGATGATTTACCATTTTAAAACATAAAATTTATAATGCTTTGCGAAAGCTAAAGCATATAAAACCTCATTGTTTTTTAAAAAACAATGAGGTTTCTTACTTTTATAAAAAATTGCATTTATTTTATTTGACTAAGAAAACTATTAAACACTAGTGAAATTCTTAACTGAAGACTTGTGGTTTCCTGATGTATCTACTGCATCAGAAGATGGTATATTGGCCATTGGTGGCGATCTATCTGTAGCGCGCTTGCTATTAGCATATCGCTCAGGTATTTTCCCTTGGTTTGATACCGATGAGCCTATTTTGTGGTGGAGTCCAGATCCTAGATTTGTACTCTTTCCTGAAAAATTAAAGGTCTCTAAAAGTATGCGTCAAACATTGCGTAATAAGGATTATACCGTTACTATAAACAAGGCATTTGTTGAGGTTATTAAAGCTTGTGCAGAGGCCAAACGTGGCGGACAAGATGGTACTTGGATTACAGATAATATGATTACCGCCTTTACAGAGTTGCACAGTCTAGGATATGCAAAATCTGTTGAGGTTTGGGATAATGAAGAACTTATTGGCGGGCTTTACGGTGTAGATTTAGGCAATGGCATCTTTACAGGAGAAAGTATGTTTGCAAAAGCAAGTAATGCTAGTAAAGTGGGGTTTATTACCTTTATTCAAAATACAGATTATAAACTTATAGATTGCCAAATATATACCAATCACCTCTCTAGTTTAGGTGCTGAGGAAATTTCTAGAAATAACTTTTTAAAGTTATTACATGGTTAACTTCGCTTAAATTTTTAAAACAGCTGTAGTCAACACAAATAGCCTATGTTGTGCTACTAAGTTAAAAGCCTCGTTGCGATATTCTACACCAGTTTGCAGTTTTAAATCCTCAGTAATTTGCCATCCTATTTGCGACGAAAATCTAATATCTGTTTCGGGTTTATCATCAGTATTTAAGCTTAATAAACCTTCTACAGTGTTTATCAAATAAGGTTCACCAATATCTAACTTTTCTCCGTTTAAAGGAAAATCTACTGCAAAGCGGTAGCGTTGTCTATAAATAGTTTCATGCTCTAAAAAGCGTTGTTCACTCCTAAAACGGTGCCCGTAGCGCACACCTAATTTTTGTGTTTTATAGTTAAATTGTTCTGTAATTCGTATTTCGTTACTGCCTGCTTCAAAAACAGCTCTTTCTCTGTATTCTAAACCTAAACTTAAAGCGTGATTAAAATTTAAGTTTAAAGTAGAAAAATGCGCTACATCTATCTGCTGTTGCTTATAGAATAATGCCTCATTTTGGTATAAAAAATAGCGTGTTTCTAAAGCAAAACTTACAGTATACGTTTGAGATACTTTATGATTTGCAGCCAATATAGACTCACCAAAACTTATAAAATTGTTTTGCGCTGTAGCATAAAAAACTGTAAAACAAGCACTAAACGCAAACAAAAGAAATTTAATATAGGGCATGCTCGTAAGACGATGAGGTTACTTCACGTGAACTTATAAATTTGCCATTTTTATTAAATGTAAATTCTTTGAGTTCGTGTAATTTTTCTTTTTTTGTTTCTGCAATAATTTCAAAATGGGTATGGGTATCGTCAGGATGCGTAACAATATGTTGAATAAAATTTTTATCAGAGCTAAGTGTGTTATTAACATATTGTTTTTGAATTTTTATCACTCTAGTTTTTCTAAAATTCTCATCAAAATAATCTGATATCTTAGAAAAAATGTCTTCGGGTATGTGCTTATCTTTTATAACAATCTCAATATCTTCTAATTTGCCTAGTGTATCAAATTCTATACTGTAGTAGAGTTTGTTAATTTTAAATTTTGCTTCAAAACTTTGTTTAATACCATCAGTTTCTCTATAAAATTTTAAATACTTAACCTTGTCTAAAAAACTATTAAAATAGGGCTGTGCAATTTCAGGAAACTCTGTTTTTGTTATGCGTTCTTCTCTTTCATTTTTGCTTTGCGAAAACGAAAAACCCATACATAATAGCAATACGAAACAGCTATACTTCTTCATATCTAAAACAGTTAACTTCATGGTCGTTAATCATACCTGTGGCTTGCATATGCGCGTAAACAACAGTAGTACCTACAAATTTAAAACCCCGTCTTTTTAAGTCTTTACTAATAGTATCGCTTAAAGCTGTGTTAGCTGGTGCATCTTTGTAATTTTGAAAAGCATTTTTTATGGGCTTACCATCAACAAATTTCCAAATGTACTTGCTAAAGCTACCAAATTCATCTTGTATTTTCATAAAGGCTTGCGCATTGGTAACCGTTGCATTTACCTTTAGTTTATTGCGAATAATACCAGCATCTTGTAACAGTGCATTTATTTTACTTTCGTTATAAACTGCTATTTTTTTATAGTTAAAATTATCAAAAGCTTTTCTAAAGTTTTCACGTTTTCGCAAAACGGTAATCCAGCTTAAACCTGCTTGAAACGTTTCTAAAGTTAAAAATTCAAAAAGTGTAGCATCATCATAAACAGGCACACCCCATTCGTTGTCATGATACGCCTCATAGAGTGCATCGCCTTCGCACCAACCGCATCTGTGTTTTTTAGTCATAGTTTTATTTAAAATTTAAAGTTACTTTTTTTAATTAATTTAAAGTCGAAAAGTTTCTGGTTTTGTAACCTATATTATGTTATTTCAACAAGTAAATGGTTTATTTTGTAATGTATTATGATTAAAGTAGACCAACACGTTAATAAACTTATAAAAATGATACATCCAACAATAGCCGCTAGCCTAGAAAAAGCAATCTCATACGATGCCTACAGAGATTTGATGAATACTTTAGCTGAAAATGATGGCACCACAGGTGAACAACAAACAGAAGATTTAGTAAATTATACAAAGCTAAATGCGCGCAGAATGAAACGCTGGGATAAAACTTTAAAAGTTTCAGAAGAGGCGAAACAGCTGTTAGCTAGTTTTACTAGAAAAACCACTTGGTTGGTAATTACAGAAAGTTGGTGTGGTGATGCAGCACATGTAATACCTGTTTTAAATAAATTAGCTGAATTGAATGCTAATGTTGATTTAAAATTGGTAATGCGCGATGAAAATATTGAGTTAATTGACATGTTTTTAACTAACGGTGGGCGTGCAATAGCAAAATTAATTATGCTAGATACAGACACGGGAGAAGTATTAAATACATTTGGGCCAAGACCTAGCGAAGCAACAGCACTTGTTAATGCATATAAAGCAGAACATGGAAAATTAACACCAGAGTTTAAAGAAGATTTACAGGTTTGGTATAATAAAAATAAGGGACAAAATATTATTAATGATATTACCAAAATGCTTTGTGAGTTTCAACCACAAGCCTGCGTTTAAAATAGAATACGTTTAAAGATAGATATAAAAAATGCAATGCGATAGTATTGCATTTTTTTGCATTATAAAAGGTTTGGTATTTACAAACTAAGCGTGTTGGTAAGTGTTGTTATTTACCAATAAAATTAAAAGTAATAGAACCTATTTGTGTTGTTTTTGATGCGTTGCTGGTAAACCTAGCATCTTTAGCATATTGTAAAGCGTGTTCAATTAAGCACGCATTGGTTGATGTTGAAGAGGTGTTAGTATACGCATCAATAACATCGCCCTTGGCATTTACAGTTATATTTACTACTATTTTACCACTAGTTTCGCATAAATACACGGGTATAGGAATGTAAATATCGTCGCGATTTTTTAACGAATAACTTACGGTGCTTTTTGTATTTACACCCTCGCTTTTTTGTTTTTTTAATACCTCGTTTACCTTACTAAAAGACGATAAATCTTTGTTTTTAAGCTTTTCAGGGTTAGCGTGTTTATATTTTGATTTATAGCGCGCCAAAGCATCTTCATTATTTATAGAGCTAGTTAAAGGGTGGTAATCTTCTGGTGGTGCTATAGTTTTGTAGGCACTAGCAAAATGCTTGCTTTTGTTCGCTTCATTAAAAGCTTTATTGGTATTTGATTTGGCATTATTTCTATTTTTTAATGCCTCAAGAACCTTTTGTTCTTCTTTGGTAAGTTCTTTTTCCGGTTCTATTTCGTAGTAGCTTTCAGAACTATTAATGCTTTGTTGTTGTAAGCTGAGATTAAAAATAGAAAGGGCTACCGTGCCAGTAATTAGCAAGGTTAATAATAGGGCTTTATGTTGATTTGTTAGGGTCAAATCAGGGGCAATAACATCGTTTTATATTTAAATATACGCAAAAAAATGGTTTTTAGTCTTTCAACCCCATAATAAAGCGTTCAATAGACACCCCATTATCAACATTAAAATCACCAATTTTAGTGCGTCTCAATGCAGATAAATGCGCACCAGAGTTTAAAGCTTTACCGAAATCGTGCGCTAAAGAACGTATGTAAGTACCTTTGCTGCAAACTACTCTAAAGTTAACATTAGAGCCTTCAATATTGGTGATTTCAAATTCTGAAATAGATACTGTTCTTGCTTTAATTTCTACGGCTTCACCTGCTCTAGCAAATTCATATAAACGTTTACCATCTTTTTTTAAGGCTGAAAATACAGGTGGTATTTGTTGAATTTCCCCAATAAATTGAGCGGTAGTTTGGTGTATTAAAGCTTCGGTAATATGTGCCGTTGGGAAGGTTTCATTAATTTCAGTTTCTAAATCAAAAGAAGGTGTTGTACTGCCAATAACAAAAGTGCCAGTATATTCTTTTATTTGCCCTTGATAGGTATTGATCTCCTTGGTTTTTTTTCCTGTACAAATTACTAAAAGTCCTGTGGCTAAAGGATCTAAAGTGCCAGCATGTCCTACTTTTATTTTTTTTATGTTGAAGGCTTGCCGTATTTCCCAACGCAGTTTATTAACCACTTGAAAGGACGTCCAGTTTAAAGGCTTATCAATTAGTAAAACCTGTCCAGAAAGAAAATCTTCAGCAGTCATACTAATTGGCTAAAGCAAAAATTATAGCGATAATACCAACAATAACGCAGTAAATAGCAAAGTAAGATAGTTTGCTTTTTTTAACTAAGGCAATCATCCATGTGCAGGCAAATAATCCAGCAACAAAGGCTGCAATAAAACCAACCGATAATGCTGTGATATTTTGACTGTCTGTAGAAATATCACCGCTTAAAATATCTTTAGCTATTTTTCCAAAAATAAGTGGTACCACCATTAAAAATGAAAAACGTGCAGCTTTGGTTTTATCGTTACCAAGTAAAACTGATGTTGATATTGTAGCACCAGAACGCGATATTCCAGGAAGCATTGCTATAGCTTGCGATATACCAATTACAAAGGCGTTGCTAAAGCTTACTTTTTTCTGTGTATCTTTAGCTTTGTCTGCTAAAAATAAAAGTAATGCGGTAATAATTAGCATGCAACCTACAAGTAAAATGTTGCCACCAAAAAGTGCTTCTAGTTGGGCCTCAAAAAATAAACCAACAACTACAGCTGGTAGCATTGATATTACAATTTTTGCTAAAAACTGCATATCATCATTCCATTGCAATTTTAAAATCCCCTTTATAATGTCTAAAATATCTTTTCTAAAAACTACAATGGTACTTAAAGCGGTAGCAAAATGTAGTACAACTGTAAACAACAAACTTTCTTCTGGCACAGAGTTATCACCTAAAATGGCTTTCCCTAGTTCTAAATGACCACTAGAAGATACAGGTAAAAACTCTGTAAGTCCTTGAATAATACCTAATATAATAGCATCAATTACATCCATGGCGCAAAAATATTAAAATAGTAGAACAAATGAAGTTTTAAGCCCTAAACTTTATAGTAATGAATTGTATTTTAGAAGCATGAAAATTGTATTAGCGCCAGATAAATTTAAAAACGCACTAAATGGAATAGCGTTTTGTGATGCTGTAGCAGCTGGAATTCGAGAGGTGATACCACATTGCGATATTATAAAATTACCATTAGCAGATGGTGGCGATGGCACTATTGAGGTAATTAATTTTTATCTGAAAGGGCATTTTGTTGCCGCTACAGTTAGTAATCCGTTTTTTGAATCTATTAAGGCGTCTTATTTATATGCTGAAACTTCACAAACTGCTTTTATTGAAATGGCCGAAGCCTCTGGTGTTAAATTACTACAACCTGATGCGTTAGATTGTAAAAAAGCCACAACTTTAGGAACTGGAGAACTAATTATAGATGCTGTTAAAAAAGGGGCTAAAACTATAATTTTGGGCATTGGTGGAAGCGCTACTAACGATTGTGGTATTGGTATGGCAAGTGCTTTGGGCTATCGTTTTTTGGATAAAAACAATAATGATGTAAAACCCATAGGTGCAAATTTATCGTGTATTACATCTATAGATACCTCGCATGTTAATTCAAAATTAAAAGCTGTAAATTTTAAGATTGCTTGCGATGTTAGCAATCCGCTTTACGGTAACAACGGTGCAGCTTATGTATATGCCAAACAAAAAGGTGCAAATGCAGAAGCTATTGCGTTACTAGATAGAGGACTTCGAGATTTTGCGCAGGTAATTGCTGCTAAGTTCGGGGTTAATCCGCAGTTGGTTGCAGGTGCTGGTGCTGCTGGTGGTATGGGCATTGCTTCAAAAGTATTTCTTAATGGCACGTTGGAAAAGGGTATTGATTTGATAAAAGATATAGCGCAGTTTGATTTAAACCTTAGCGACACCGATTGGATTATAACCGGTGAAGGCAAGTTAGATAACCAAACCTTTTCTGGAAAAACCATACAGGGTGTAGTGACTTCCGCAAAGGCGAAACACATAAAAGTAGCTGCTTTTTGTGGCGCTATTGATTTAGAAGGACATGAACCAAAAGCATTTGGAATTCATTACACCGATGCTGTGATGAATTACGCTAAGCATTTAGATGATGCCATGAAAAATAGTACTGTCTATGTAAAGGAAATGGCGAAACAGTTTGCTAAAACGCATCTGATTTAGGTTGCTATTTTTAAGCTATAGCTATGTTTGTAGGGGTAATGTAGTTACTTTTTATCTGGGTTTAATAATATGGCATAAATTTGAATGCCAAAGCCAATGAGTACTAAAGTTGGTGCTAATCTTATACGTCTCCACGAGAAAATTTCAGGATTAAAAACATTAGGGTCGTCGCTACCACCACCGGCCATTAGCATAAAGCCAAGGGCAATACAGGCCAAACCTATAAACATAAATTTATAGTTTTTTTTACCGAAAACGAATGTTGGTTTTGTAGCGTCTTTACGTTTTTTTTCTCCCATGATTTAACAGAATTAGTGCAAATTAAGTGATTTATTTAAGACGATATGTTAATATGAGTTTAAAATTTCTTTTGCGTTAGGGATTGAACGATTGTTGGAGCTCCTCGCAGAGAGCGACTCGTGAAAGCCCGACCCCTTGTGGGTAACGCCCAAATAACACTAATAATAGAGTTCATCGGTTTTTAAATTTAAGAAGCGTTGTGTGGCAAAGTGTGTGCTTATCCAAGTAATAATAATACCTAAGGCGAAAATTATAACAAAAAGCAGAATCATTAAAACAGGGTTTGCTAGCAGCTGTAATTCGGGGAAACTTTTGTTTAGATAATACAATACTATTGCCATTCCTATCATTGCTAAAATAGCACCTACAATGCCTAGTCTAATACTTTTCCAAACAAACGGTTTGCGAATAAAACGTTTTGTAGCGCCTACCATTTGCATGGTTTTTATAGTGAAACGCTTAGAATATACTGCTAAACGCAACGAACTGTTAATGAGCAATACGGCTATTAGGGTAAATAAACCGCTAATAATTAATACCCAGAAGCTTATTTTCTTAACGTTATCGTTCATGAGGTTTACCAAATCGTTATCATAGGTTACTTCGTTTACAAAGGTTTTGTTTAATGCCTCGGTTGCTATTTTTTCTAAATGTTCTGATGTTACAAAATCTGCTTTTAGGTAAACATCAATAGAGTTTTGTAATGGGTTGTAGCCTACAAAATCCATAAAATCTTCGCCAGTTTCTGCTTTCATAAATTCTGCCGCTTTATCTTTAGAAACATACTCGGTAGATTTTACATAATCTGCCATGGCTAAACTTTTTTCTAGCTGTTTGCGTTCTACCGTTTTGGCGGTATCGTTTAAGTAAATGGTTACTACAACTTGCTCTTTAAAATGATCGGAAACTTTTTTAGCATTTACAACCAACATGCCTAATAAACCCAATAAAAACAATACCAATGCAATACTTACAACCACAGAAATATACGATGATACTAAGCGGCGTTTTTGATGTTTTTCAAAAGAGGAACTCATAAAAATACTGGATTAACGTTGTAAAAATACTAAAGTATATGACAACTGTATTTATATAAACTAAAACATGTTAACATTGTTGTTTTAACTTCTGTTACTATTATGCTTTTTGTTTTTTGCTTATAAGGTAAACACCAATAACCACCAGAAAGCAACAAGCAATTTTTACCCAATTAATATCTTTAGTATATGTGTTATTTTGAAAAACTACCGATAGTATTAAAACAATAATAAAACTAGCAGCAGGTTGCACGTAAGTATAGCTTGCCGCTACAGGTGCCGATAGGTGTTGCAACGCGTAAATATTAAATAAAAAGGTACAGAATGTTGTAAACACAATAACGTAACTTATTACCAAATAGGTGTTTATGGTAAACGCGTTAAAATTTGTGGTGTAGACCAAATCTTTAAACCCAAAGGGGATTGTAAAAAGCAGTCCAAATAAAAACACCCAACTTATAATAGTAATAAAGTGGTATTTATGCATTATGGGTTTAACAATAACTTGGTAAAAAGAGTAAAATAATACATTTAAAAACACAAAAATATTACCCAGTAATGAGCTGTTACCTTCTGCAACTTGCCCATACCAAACCAAGCCAATAGCGCCTAAACCGCCAATACTAATGCCTAAAATTTTGTGCTTTGTTACTTTTTCTTTTAAAAATAGAATACTTAAAATAAATACTACTGCAGGTGCAGAGGTCATGATTATAGAAGTATCAATAGGCGAGGTTAAGTTGAGCCCATGAAAAAATGATAATTGATTTAAAGAGGCACCAAATAACCCACACAGTGCGAGTTTAAAAATATCTTTTTTGGCAACGCGTTCTCTTATAAAAAACTTTATGCCCCAAAACAACAAGCCAGCACCAATAACGCGAAGCATTACCAAAGCATTAGGATGCACTTTTTGGGGCATGATGCCTTTGGCAATAAAATGATTTGCAGCATAAATAACGTGGGTTGCAAAGAGTGCTAAATGTGCTTTTATAATAGTGTTTTGCAATGGGTTGGGTTTTGGTGAACAACGGGTTTTTATAAAAAAATCAGTCAAAAGTAAACCTATTATTTTACAAATAATTGAGAACGCCATTTTTTGTGGATTACCACGTCATATTTCTATTTAAAGCTTAAATTTGTAGCTTGAAAAACCACTGACGATGACATACAATTTCAACGAGATTGAAGCGAAATGGCAAAAATATTGGGCTGAAAACCAAACATTTAAAGCTGAAAATAAAAGTGATAAGCCAAAATACTATGTTTTGGATATGTTTCCTTACCCAAGTGGTGCGGGGTTACATGTAGGGCATCCGTTGGGTTATATTGCTTCAGATATTTATGCACGCTACAAGCGCCACCAGGGTTTTAATGTATTGCATCCGCAAGGGTACGATTCTTTTGGATTGCCTGCGGAACAGTACGCCATTCAAACCGGGCAGCATCCTGCGATAACTACTAAAGATAATATTGCAACATACCGTCGTCAACTTGATCAAATTGGGTTTTCGTTTGATTGGTCGCGGGAGGTGAGAACGTCAGATCCAAGCTATTACAAATGGACGCAGTGGATTTTTATTCAATTATTCAATTCGTGGTATAATGTTGATAGTGATAAGGCCGAAGACATTTCAGAATTAATTAAAACGTTTGAAGCAGAAGGTAACACCAGCGTAAATGCCGTTTGTGATGCTGATGTCGCACCATTTTCTGCGGAAGCGTGGCGAGCGTTTTCTTCTGAAAAACAACAAGAAATCCTATTACAATACAGGTTAACCTATTTGGCAGAAACCGAGGTAAACTGGTGTCCTGCTTTAGGTACCGTTTTAGCAAACGATGAAATTGTAAATGGTGTTTCAGAGCGTGGCGGTCACCCTGTGATTCGTAAAAAAATGACCCAATGGAGCATGCGTATTTCGGCTTATGCAGAGCGTTTATTGCAGGGTTTAGATACAATAGATTGGACGGATAGTTTAAAAGAAAGTCAGCGCAACTGGATTGGGAAATCGGTTGGAGCACAAGTTGCATTCGGCATCAAAGATTCAGCATCCACAATTTCAGTATTCACTACCAGACCTGATACTATTTTTGGTGTAAGTTTTATGACGCTTGCGCCAGAGCACGAACTGGTTTCGCAAATAACAACTCCAGAACAAAAGGCCGAAGTTGATGCTTATGTTGCAGCAACCGCAAAACGAAGCGAGCGCGATAGAATGGCAGATGTAAAAACCATTTCGGGAGCATTTACAGGTGCTTATGCAGAACATCCGTTTACAAAAGCACCAATACCAATTTGGATAGGCGACTATGTGTTGGCGGGTTATGGTACAGGCGCAGTTATGTCGGTACCGTGTGGCGATGAGCGCGATTATGCGTTTGCAAAACATTTTAATATCCCCATTCCTAATATATTTGAAGGCGTTGATATTTCAGAAGAAGCCTTTTCAGATAAAGCAAAAACTATTATTGCTAATAGTGATTTCCTTAACGGAATGAATTATAAAAAAGCCACCAAACGTGCTATTTACGAACTAGAGCAAATAGGGCAAGGCGAAGGCAAAACCAATTACCGTTTACGTGATGCGGTGTTTAGCCGCCAGCGGTATTGGGGCGAGCCGTTTCCAGTGTATTATGTAAATGGAATGCCACAAATGATTGCTACAGCACATTTACCAATTAAATTACCAGAAGTTGAAAAATATTTACCAACCGAAACAGGCGAACCACCATTAGGAAATGCCACAGTTTGGGCATGGGATACTGAAAAGAACGACGTTGTTTCAAATGATTTGATTGACAATAAAACCATTCATCCTTTAGAATTGAACACCATGCCAGGGTGGGCAGGTAGTTCGTGGTATTTTAACCGCTATATGGATGCTCACAATGAAAACGAATTGGCAAGTAAGGAAGCGTTGGATTATTGGCAAGATGTAGATTTATACATTGGAGGCAGCGAGCATGCCACAGGCCATTTGTTATACTCGCGGTTTTGGCAAAAATTCTTGTTTGATAAAGGCGTTGTGCCTGTAGATGAATATGCTAAAAAGCTGATTAACCAAGGAATGATTTTGGGGACTAGTGCTTTTTTAGTAATAGCTAAAATTAATTATAAATCTGGAGATTTTAAATTTACAATAGTCTGTAGAGATGATTTAAAGAACTCTGTAGAATATTTTAATGATATTATATTTGAAAACTATATCCTTAAAGATTCAGATTTTGAAGAGATTCATGATATTCAATATATATATACAAACGTTGATATTTCAATTATCAATGAAAGTACTAATGAATTAAATATTGAAAAGTTCAAAGCGCATCCTTTGTATTCAGATTATGCAAATGGTAAGTTTATACCAAGTGAAAACAATAAATATTTGGTTACGCGAGAAGTAGAAAAAATGTCAAAATCAAAATACAACGTCGTAAATCCTGATGATATTGTTGCAGATTATGGCGCAGATAGTCTTCGCTTATACGAAATGTTCTTGGGCCCATTAGAGCAATACAAACCTTGGAATACTGCTGGTATTACTGGGGTGCACAGTTTCCTTAAAAAACTTTGGAAACTGTATGTAGATGATAATGGGTTGAAAGTTACAGACGCTACACCTTCAAAAGATAATTTAAAAATCTTGCATCAAACCATAAAAAAAGTACAAGCCGATATTGAGAATTT
>CALDUF010000098.1 GCA_937923515.1 uncultured Flavobacteriaceae bacterium | reverse complement strand
ATGTCTTGTCCTGAAATATGGCTACAGGTTAAAATTAAATTAAGCTGATAATTTATATACCATATTTGGTGTTTTATAATCTAAAGATAAGTGTAATCTTATTTCGTTGTATAAATTAATTGCATTTTTTGCGGCTCTCTTAGCGTGAGCCACGTTATTAAAGGTTTGGTCGAGATAAAATTCATCTTTTAAGATCCCATTTACACGTTCAGCCATTGCGTTTTCGTAACAATGATTTTCTTCGGTCATACTAATATCTATTTTCTTTCTTTTTAATATTTGAGTATATACATTACTGCAATATTGTATTCCTCTGTCTGAATGATGAATAAGCCCATTAATGTTTTTAGCTTTATAAATCGCCTTATTAAGCGCTCTCACACAACCTTTTAATTCTAAGCTATTACTCAGGTCGTAACCGACAATTTTTCGAGAGTACATATCTGTTATTAAAGCCAGGTAACAAAACCCTTTTACGGTTCTAATGTATGTGATATCAGATACCCAAACCTGGTTAGCTCTGGTAACTTCTAAGTCTTTTATGATGTTATTATACTTATAAAAACGATGATAAGAGTTAGTAGTTCTAGCACTTGTTTTCTTTCTAAGTGTTAGCATTTGGTGTTTTCTAAGGACATTAAATAAAGTATCTCTACCAACTTTAATATTTACTTTATTAAAATCTATATCTAAAGATTTAATAAGCTTACGCACACCCTCTCTAGGAAGAGATTTGCGTCTTTTTCTAACAATATTTATAATCTGTTGTTCTATTATTAAACGTTTATCAGCTCTAGATTTGTATTTATAATACGCATCACGTTTAAGCCCAAAACAATGGGTTATAGTCGTTAAAGACGCAAATCTCTTAGATTTTTCTTTAGCTTTTATTAAGGCTTTATACTTAACTTTTTTTTTAGTTCAGCAATAGACTTAAAACCAAGATCTTCTGCTGCTACTTCTAAATAAGATTCTTCTACCATAGCATCGAGATCCTTTTTAAGTAGTAGTTTTTTAAGCTGTTCAATCTCTTTTTGAAGCGCTTTAATTCTAGATATTTCGTCTTTTGTTTCCACTTTTACTCTGGTGTTCATTAAGTCTTTACGATTATACTTTTTAATCCACACATTTACTGTTGTAGGTGCAATTGAGTAGAGTTTACAAAGTTCGCTCTTTGTGTGTTTCCCGATTGTAAGTTCGGCTAAAATTTTTAATTTAAAAGGTTCACTGTAACGTCTAATTACTTTGTCATTTCTGTACATAATGTTTAAAATTATGTAGCCTTATTTCAGGACGGGTCAAAATGTGCGGTAACGTTTATGTATAAGGAAAGTTGCGTGTTTGTGTGCGAGGATTTTCCGAAGGAAAATCAGAAGCTAGCAAACGAGCAACTAACTTTGTTTTAGCTAAAACTAGCAATTTTTTTATACGGTGTTGGCAAACGTTATTTTTTCTGTTCTTCTTGCGTCTTTAATTATTTCAGATGGATAATTGTATAATTCCAAAATCTTAATTGCATTTCTAGTTTTTAATTTCCCTTCTTTTAATTTATGGTCGAAAGTAAGTCCGTTATTTTCTATTTGCTCAGTAAAATGAAATAGTTCGAATTTTTCTTTACTCAGAATATCAGTCAATTCAATATCGTGAGTTGAAACCAAAACTATATTGTTCTCTTTATTAAGATATGATAATATAGCTTTTCCACCCGAAACTCTCTCTATAGTGTTTGTTCCTTTAAAAATCTCGTCCAATACAAATAAACAAGGCTTCTTACTTTGAGAAGCATCTATTAATTCTTTGATAGTCAATACTTCTTCAAGATAATAACTTGTATTTTCTAATATATCATCTGTAATTCTTATTGACGAATACAATTTTAAAAAAGGCGCAATATATTCTTCAGCAAAACAGATATTTAGAGTTTGTGCCAAAATACTGTTTATTGAAACACTACGGATAAATGTTGTTTTACCTGACATGTTTGAGCCTGTTAATAATAAGCTTTTGTCTATTAGACTTAAATCGTTCGTAACGCAATTTTTAATTAAGGGATGAGAAATTCTTGATACTACTAATTTTTTTTCATCAACAAATTTTGGGTTACAGAGAACATAATCACTAGCTTTTAGTGAAGCAGTAGAAATTGCTGAATCAATTTCTCCTATAAAATGAAACATTTTTTTAAGCGCTTCTTTTTTATTTGTAATTGAGTCAATAAAACTATAAAAAATTATGTATTCCAAATTGAAAAGTGCTTTTATAAACTCCGACACCAACCAAAATGCTATTGCAAATTCATTATCAATATTTTTTTCGAAACTGATAAATCCTGTTTTTAATTTTATTTTTTCAATTTCGTTTATAAAAGTTGTATCAGTAAAATGTTGTTTTATTTCAGGAAATCTTGCAATGTTTTTTGAAACATAAAGTGCTTTTGAAAGTTGACTAACACCATCAATGTAATCTGATACATTCCATTTATTTTTATAGTGGAATACCATATTTATTGCAAGAATTGGTATAAGAAATATAAAAAATATAGGAAAAAAGAAACCAAAAAGAACAAAAGACAATGATAAAATCGATAATGTGTAAATTAGCCAAATAATTTTTGGTTTTTCAATTGGTTTTGAAGTGACTAATTCTTCCAAATAGTAAGAATCGTTAGAATTTAATTTAGTTAACTCCAATTGAGTTTTTAATCTAAGATTTTCATTCTTTTCAAAAAGAAGTATAAGTTTATTAAAATTCAATAACCTAACTTGATTTTCAATAGTCCTTAATTTATAGTATAAAAATTGTTGACCGATTTTTGAAGAAGTTCTGTCAATTATTTTGAAAGTTTCATTAATGTCTAAATCTGTTGCGCATCGGTCTGATATAAGATGGTAAATCTTGTCTTTTTCGCTATTGTTTTTAAAATATTTTTCAATTGATCCAAAATGAAATTCGTTTTGATTTTTTTGTTTACTCCATTTACTTACTAAATCATTTAGAGTTTTTTGCCTTCTTTTTTTCTTTCTGTAATTACCCAAAAGAAAGAGTAAAATTAAAATTATTATAACTCCTAAAATCCAGTTCATATTCTTTCAGATGCGTTTTTTTAATGTTTGCCAACATATCTATAATAACAACTGTACCTACAATACTACTTTAGCGTTGTGTTGTGTGATACTATCTAGGTGTTCTTCAATTTTAAATTCAGATGCGTTAAACCTAGAAGATCTATGTCTGGTTTGTTGCTGTCTAGCTATACTTCTAGAAAAACGCCTTACAGCTTGCTCGGTATCTAAAATAATACCTGGTACAGCTACATTTTTACCCGCATCATCTTTAGCAACCATAGTAAAATACGATGAATTACAATGTTTAATTTTACCAGTTTGAATGTTTTCTGACTCTACTCTTAACCCAACCACCATAGAGGTTTTACCCGTATAATTTATAGATGCTTTTAGTGTAACTAACTCGCCAACTTCAATCGGACTTAAAAAATCCACACGATTTACAGAAGCCGTTACGCAATAATTTTGCGAATGTTTAGATGCGCACGCAAAAGCTATTTGGTCCATTAAATTTAAAATATGCCCACCGTGAATTTTTCCACTAAAATTTGAGTGCGATGGTAGCATTAATTGCGTAATTGTAACTTGCGATTCTTTTGGGTGTTTAAACATGTTTAGGTAAGTAAGGTATATGTTATACCAGTTAATATTGCGATTCCAAAACTTATTAAAGTACCTATTAATATATATTCTGTAAGCTGTCTGGTTTTAGATTCTTTTAAATCTCCAAATCTAAACACAGACTTTGCTGTAATAAGAAAACCAACGGCTTCCCAGTGGTTGACTATAATAAAAATAAACACTAAAATGCGCTCTAAAATACCAATATATTTCCCTGCATCGGCCAACGATTGGTTATTTTTAGTAAGTTCTGAAATATCCCACTTTAAAAAAATGGTTTTCATAATTATAGATACAGGAACCGTTAAAAACAGCAAACAGGTAAACAATAAAAGTTGTACTTCAGTAATACGAAAATTAAAAACTGAAGTGTTGTTTATTAGAAAAATATAGCATAAAAAAATAACAAGCACATGCAATAATTGGTCTATAAAAAATAAGCGTCGTTTTGTCTTGTTCTTTTGAAATACAAGCTTTAGGGCATCAATACCAAAATGTGATACGCCTATAATTACAATGGTAAGCCAAAACGAGATATTCCATAAAAGTACAGCGGTTACTACAACATGAATTAAAACATGAATGTATAATTTTGGCGATTTTAGTTTTCGCTTTTCCTTGTCTTTTACCCATTTTTGTGGTTGCAGCATAAAATCTCCAATAAGGTGCGCCAATAGTAGTTTTATTAAAATCATGATAATACGGCTAATTTTTGTTGAAACTTGCGGTCTAGTTCCCATATAAGATCTAGTTCTGCACGTTTTTGGCGCTTGCTTATAGCATCTTGTTTTGTGCCAATAATGTCTGCCAATTCTTGTTGCAATGCGTTAGGTTGCTCAATACTTAACTTTACTATTTCGGCGGAACTTACGGTCCAGCTATCCATAAACGTTGCTGCTAATTTTAAATACAAATTTAAGTCGTTGTTTAGTGCAGCATTGGTCGTTTTTAATTTTAGATTTACTTTATCCTTTTTTAAGGACTCTAAGGTTTCTCCAGAAAAAATAAATGCTTCACCGTTAGATTCGCTTATCGTAGCACTTTCATAGGTTTTATTTCCAATGCCTATACCAAGCCTAACATCTAAACCTTGAATCATTTTTACGCAGGCTTTTAAATAAACCGCACTAATAAAACTTTTAGAAATGTTAGCAATCTCAATTTGAAAACTATCGCCGCGGTAAATTTCCCATTGCGCAGTGTTTGGGTTCAGGTGTGATAAAGCAGATTTTAATGCAGTTATCCAAAGTTCTGGGTTTTTTAAACTTCTAGATTTTACAATATCGCCGGTTATAATACTAGTTCTACTCATAGTTTACATATATGCCTTTTAAGAAGCATAATTAAAATTATTCCTTTTTTTAGGCATAAATTAAATTATTCCTTAATAAGGGAATATTCAAATGTATTCTATTTTTAGTGGAAAACCAAATTATTCGTCGTCCTCAGCACGTTTTATAATAGCTTCTGGTAGCGATTTTTTGGCTTTAGCACCCATTTTCTTAAGTTTTTCTACGCTGGTAATTAGGTTGCCTCTACCTTCAACTAATTTGTTCATAGCCGATGAATAATCACTTTTTGCAGCATCAATTTTTTTACCAACACCAGTTAAATCGCTCACTAATCCTTCAAACTTATCGTAAAGCGCACCAGCTTGTCGTGCTATTTCTATGGCATTTCGTTGCTGCTTTTCATTATTCCACATACTATCAATGGTGCGTAGTGTTGCCAACAGGGTAGAAGGGGTTACAATTACAATGTTCTTCTCAAAGGCTTTGTTGTAAATGGCATTGTCGTGGTTTACCACAACGGCAAAAGCGGGTTCTATAGGAATAAACATGAGTACAAAATCGGGCGATTCCATATCATATAAATCTTGGTAATTTTTATCAGAAAGTTGGTCTACATGTTTTCTAATAGAATTTACATGCGCTTTTAAATACTGCGGTTTGTCATCGTCATCAGCATTTACCAAACGCTCATAATCGGTTAACGATACTTTAGAATCTATCACCATTTTTTTACCATCAGGTAGGTGCAGCACCACATCGGGTAACACGCGAGAGCCATCTGCTCTGGTAAAACTTTGTTGTACAAAATACTCTCTATCTTTTTCTAAGCCCGATTTTTCTAAAACACGCTCTAAAACCAATTCGCCCCAATTACCTTGCATTTTGCTATCGCCTTTTAAGGCTCTAGTTAAGTTGGTAGCCTCTTTAGTCATTTGTTGGTTAAGGTCTTTTAAACCCAACAATTGCTCTTTTAAGGCAGAGTGCATGCTAATGCTTTCTTTTTGGGTTAAATCTACTTTTTCTTCAAACGTTTTTATTTTTTCTTGAAGCGGATTTAAGATGTTTTTTATGTTCTCTTTATTCTGCTCTGTAAACTTATTAGATTTTTCTTCAAGAATTTTATTGGCCAATAATTCAAAATCTTTTCGCAATTGTTCTTGGCGTTGTTCTAACTCTTTATCGCGTTTTAAATTTTGTTCTTGTAGGTTTTCGTATTCTGAATTTTTCCTAGCCAATTCAGTATTTAAAAATTCTTTTTCACGACGAATGTCTTCACGTTCGTATTCAATTTTGCTCAAGTTTTGCTTTAACTCATCAATAGTGGCTTGCATTTGGTTTTGGCGTTCTTCTAAGGTGCTTTGCTCACTTTTAGTTTTTAATTTTGAAAAGTAATTGCCTAAAAAGAAACCGATTATTGCAAAAATAATAGCCGCAAAAATTATGATTAAGTTGTCGTTCATTTTTAAAAAAGAAGTTTAATCAAATATAAATGATTTATCATCGCTTGCAAAGGTGCGAAGTGGCAAAGTATCAACAATATTCAATTTACAAGGTTTAGTTTTTTTTGAAAATTGCGACTGCGACTATACACTACTTTTTCACCCGAAAACGTCCTGTTTCGGCATCAAAAGCAATTAAATCTTCTGGAAATAACGTGTTGAACGTTCCTTTTGATATCAAATTACAAGGTGTGTCTGTCACTACATTGTCGTTTGTCATCACAATTAATGTGTCACATAATTGAATCGCTAAATCTATTTCATGTGAGGAAAACAGAATGGTTTTACCAGTTGTTTTGGTTAATTTTTGGAGCAGCTTTAAAATATAAGCTTTGTGGTACATATCTAGATGCGTTGTAGGTTCATCTAGAATAATTAAATCGGTATCTTGTGCAAGTGCGCGCGCAATCATTACTTTTTGCAATTGGCCATCACTTAACTCAAAACATTTTTTATCCTTTAATTCTAAAATATTAGTTTGCACAAGTGCTTTATGTGCGATGTCTAAATCCACTTTAGAAAGTGTGCCAAGCCAGTTGGTATAAGGCTGCCTGCCTAAAGCCACCACTTCAAACACCGATAAATTTTTAGAAGCAATAGGTTCAGTAAGCACCAAACTCATCACTTTTGCCAAATCTATGGCATTGTAGTTTTTTAATGCCGTATTATGGATTGAAACATCGCCTTCTAGCGGATTTTGAACTTTGGTTAGTGTTCTTAAAAGGGTGGATTTTCCAATACCATTTGCGCCAATTACACCGACTAATTCGCCTTGTTGTATTTCAATATTAATATGTGATGCTATAGTAGTTTTAGATTGTTTTGTAGCATAACCAATTGCCAAGGCGTTAGTTTTTAAAATGATATGTTGGTTATTTTCCTTCATTAAAATATCATTTTTCGTTTTCTAACCAAAAGCCAAATTACTACAGGTGCGCCAACCAATGCTGTTACTGCATTAATAGGTAACGTGGCATCACTATTTGGTAATTGAGATATGCTATCGCAAATTAACATTACAATGGCACCAAATAAAAAGACAGCTGGAAGTAATATGTTGTGATTTGAGGTATTAAACACTTGTCTCGTAATGTGTGGAATTGCCAAACCTATAAACGCTATAGGCCCTGTAAAGGCAGTTATAGTTCCTGCTAACAGGCTAGTTGCTATAATGATGATAACCCGACTTTGTTTGATGTTTAAACCTAAGCTTTTGGCATAGTTTTCTCCAAGCAATAGGGTATTTAGTGCTTTTACAGAAATCAGTGCTAACACAATGCCTACAGTGTAGAGGATTGCTAATATTGTAATATCTTCCCAAGACAAGTTACCCAAACTGCCAAAGCCCCAAAAAATGTATTGTTGCAGTTGTTCTGCAGAACCAAAGTAGGAGAGTACGCTTACAATAGCCGCAGTAATGCTTGCAAACATAAGCCCGATAATTAGGATTGCCATGGTATCTCTTACTTTAAGTGACACGGACAATACTGCTAACAATACTAAAAAACTACCCAAACTTGCCGCAAGAACAATACCCCATTTTGAAATAAAAAGTGATGCGAATACACCACCAAAAATACCAGAGCCTAAAATAACTAACGCCACGCCTAAACTAGCACCAGAACTAATGCCCAAAACAAAAGGGCCTGCTAATGGATTTCTAAATAGGGTTTGCATAAGTAACCCAGAAATACCTAATCCTGAACCCACAATAATAGCGGTTATAGCTTTGGGTAAGCGGTAGTTATTAATTATGAATTGCCAAGTTTCTTGTTCGGTTGGGTTTCCTATCAAACTATTAAAAATAGCTTTTAAAGGAATTGAAACTGTACCTAAACTAATATTTACAAAAACGCATAGCACTAGTACTACAATAAGTATGGAAAATGATAGGCTATATGTATGTTGTTTAGGCAATTATTCTAAAGGTTTAAAGAAGTAGGGTTTATAATCTTGCAAAACATCTGGATGGCATATTTTAATAATATCTTTTAATACCAAATCTGGTCGCATCATACCTAATTCGTAATACAAAACGCCACCAGTAGCGCCCGTTGTATTGGTAAACGTATATATGTTTTTATTTTGAAACGCTTTAAAAAGGGTATGGTTTTTATTGCCATTTTTAAGATTTTGATAGCTGGAATAGTTGGAAGGGTTTAGCCAAATATCGGCATTTTTTGCCGTTACAAAAACCGATTCAAAATTCAATTTTAAACTACCAGAACCTTTAGTATCATTCCAAAGATAATTTGTATTTGCGTCTTTAAAAAGTTGTGCTTCGGTACTTGTGCCGTTAGGTAAATACCAAACATCACTGTGCATTGCGCCACTTAAAATGGTTGGTGAATTGCTCACATTTTTGGCAAGTTTTTTTGCATCTAAATAGTTTTGTTCTATGCTGTTAAAAATAGAATCTGCTATCTCAGTTTTTTCAAATAATTCGCCAAAAAACTTAATCCATTCGGCTTTTGCTAAAGGCGAGCTTTCTACCCAATCACCATTAAATATTACTGGAATTCCAGATTGTTTTATAGTTTCTAACGAACGATTACTACCATCTATTCCAAAGCCAACAACAACGTCAGGTTTTAAGGCGAGCAACGTTTCAGTATTTAAACCTTCATTTTTGCCAAGTTCTGTAACATGCCCTTCGTCAATACGCTTTCTAATAGTTGTGGATGATATATAATCTGTTCCAGGAAAGCCAACTAAGGCGTTTTCAACCTGCAAAAGTTCTAACGCTGGAAGGTGTGTTGTAGAAGTAACAACACTATTTTTAATAGGTGTAATAATAATGCCATCATAAGCATCTTTCATGAAAGCTATTTTAGCAGCGTTTTCTTTATTCACCAAAATATACTTCAGCGTGTTTTTGGCATTGGGCCATGGGGTTACTATTTCTATGCTTGTAAAACCTTCATATTTAGTAATGGAAAATCCAGTAGCATGTTTTAACACTACCTGTTCTTGTTGTAAAGGCGGCAATTTTATATGGATACCTTTGTCTTGTTTACAAGAAAAAAATAGGCCAACAATTACTAAAAAAACAAATGGTCTCAAAGCTAAAATTTAGATTCCTTCAAAAGTAATATTATTTAAAGTTTTAATATAAAGATTAAACAGAATGTTTACTTTTGCAAAGAATTTGGTTTGATACGAATGCTACCTAAATTTATTTTTAGATAACTACGTATCGATTAAAAGGGAATCTGGTTTAATTCCAGAACTGTTCCCGCAACTGTAAGTTTATGCTGAACGATGTTCAGTACCTCAAAACATGAGGATTTTGTTGACTACAATACCACTGGTGATACACTGGGAAGGTGACATCAAAATTAAATAAGTCAGGAGACCTGCCACATTCATCATCTAATATAAACTCTCGGGTAAAGGGTTTTAAAGATTATGAAACAGCATCTTTTTATACTAATAATTAGCATTGGTTTTTGCAATTTTGCTCAAGCACAGCGAGATACTATCCAAAAACTAGACGAGGTGTTTTTAAGCGATAGTAAATTGGTGCAATACACTGCAGGTATTAAGGTAGAAACGTTAAATGATTCTATTGTTAAGGCTAACCCAGTTTCACTAACAGGTTTATTGGCGTTTAATTCAAACTTATATTTTAAGGAAAATGGTTTTGGTATGGTGTCTTCGCCATCGTTTAGAGGTACTAATGCTTCGCAAACTGCTGTTGTGTGGAATGGCATAAACATTAATTCACAATTAAACGGGCAAACCGACTTTAATACCATAAATACCACAAATTTTAATGCTATCGATATTAGAAGCGGTGGTGGCAGTGTACAATACGGAAGTGGTGCTATTGGTGGCAGTATTCATTTGAATAATAATTTAGAATTTACATCTCATTTTGATACGCAACTTAGGTTGGCGTATGGTAGTTTTGATACTAGAATGACTAATATGTCTTCATCTTATGGCAATTCAAAATTCACTATAAATGCTGGTGTTGCTTATGTAGATTCTAATAATGACTACAAGTATTTGGGCACAGACAGGGTGAATGAAAATGGTGCATTTAATACGATAAACTTCAATTTAAATTTAGGATATTTTATATCTGAAAAAGATGTTTTAAAACTATACCATCAAAATTACAACGGTGAAAGAGAATTTTCGGGTACTTTGGTAGCGCCTTCTAACAGCAAGTTTGAAGATGAAAATTACAGAACCATGTTGGAGTGGACGCGTATTTCTGGGGCGTTTAGTTCTAAATTAAAAGCTGTACACCTAAACGAACGTTTTAAGTTTTTTGAAAACAAGGCGAACGATTTTTTTTCTTTTGGAAAGGTAAGCACATGGCTTTTTAATCATAACTTAAATTATCGGGTATCAAACAGATTGCAGTTTAGAAGTATTTTAGAAATTAGCCGTTTTGATGGTGGTGGCAGTAGTTTTGGGAATCCTAAGCGTAACGCCTTTTCTGCTACGGTGTTAATGAACCACAAGCCTACAACCCGTTTTGAGTATAATTTGAACCTAAGAAAGGATGTTACATCCGATTTTGAAAATCCGTTTTTATTTTCGGTAGATGGTGCTTATCGAGTTTCAAATACTTACGCCATTCAATTTAATGCCTCTAAAAACTTTAGAATTCCTACGTTTAATGATTTGTATTGGCAACCAGGAGGTAATTTAAATTTGAACCCAGAGCAGTCGTATCAGATAGATTTAGGGCATACTTTAAACGCTAAAGCCATTAATTTTAAATTAAACACCTACTATATACGTACTGAAGATTTAATACAATGGCGCCCTGATAATGCTGGGGTTTGGATGCCAATTAATGTAGCGAGCGCACAAAGTTATGGTGCAGAATTAGAGGCACACTATAGTGTTAGCTATAAGTTAAATAAATTCAGTTTAAGAGGACGCTATTCTTATACCATTTCAGAAAATTTAGAAACTCAATCACAGTTAATTTATGTGCCTATTCATAAAGGTAATATAGCCTTTGCTTATAATCGCAAATTGTTTTCCACGTTTTATCAGCACCTGTTTAATGACGCTGTTTTTATAATTGGCGATACATTAGAAGGGTTCAATGTTGCTAATGCAGGCTTTGGGTATCAATTTAATAAAAATGGGAAAGTACAATACGATATCAATTTAAGAATACAAAATCTTTATAACAAGAATTATCAAAATGTGGCACTACGCCCCATGCCAAATCGAAACTATCAAATATTAACAACTATTAAATTTTAAACAATGAAACTCAACAAATTATTGCTATTAACCCTTTCAATAGGTTTAACTTTTACATCATGTAGTAACGACGATGATGATGCCCCTGTTTTACCGAGAGGCGATTACGAAAACGGATTATTAATTTCTCACGAGGGTAATTTTGGAGGCGGAAATGCATCAGTTTCTTTTGTGTCTTTTGATTTGAACACTGTTGAAAACAATATTTTTAATGCCGTGAATGGTGAATTACTTGGAGATACAGCTCAAAGTATCGCTTTTAATGGAGATTTTGCATACATTATTTTAAACGTTTCAAATAAAATTGAAGTTGTAAATAGATTTACTTTCGAATCTGTTGCCACAATTGATACAGGCCTAAGTAATCCACGTTATATGGCCGTTTCAAACGGAAAAGGCTATGTTACCAATTGGGGTGATTTTACACCTACTGATGACGATTATTTGGCGGTAATAGATTTAACAACACATACTATTATAGATACAATTAGCACGAGTTATTTGCCAGAAGAAATTATAGCGCAAGATGATCAAATTTTTGTAGCTACAGGTATTTTTGGTTTTGGTAATAGCGTTGATGTTATCAATACAGTTACTGATACTTTAGAAGAAAGTATTACTGTAGGTAACGCGCCAAATTCACTACAACTTGATGCTGAGGGCGATTTATGGGTGTTATCTTCAGAGAATTTGATTGAGATAAATACCACTACCAATGCTATTATAAAAACTGTTGCACTTAATAGTAGTATAACAGCACCATCTAAATTGAACTTTGATAGTGGTAATTTATACCTGTTTTCTGAAGGTGCCGTTTACAAAATGGAAACTACAGCTGCTACACTTCCAGAAACTGCAGAAATTGAAGGTGTGAGTTTTTATGATATGAATGTTAGCAATGGTGTTTTATATGGATTAGATGCCAAAGATTTTCAAAGTGCTGGTACGTTAACAACCTATGATTTATCTTCGAATACTGAGATTAATACTGCAACATTAAGAATCATTCCTGGAGAGGTTTACTTTAATTGATATTGAAGATTTTTTACGTTTTTTAAAATAATATTTTCATATGTAAAATAACCTATAAGTTCTCTAAGACCTTATAGGTTTTTTATTTTTAAACGCTTTTGAAATGACTTTTATATGAAATGATCTTGATGAATGAAAGTTTTATATATAATACCGACTACACTAGTTAAATTACTATTTATGAAAATACTTGAATACTTAACTGGTCAAGGCGGTATGATGATTTTAGCTTTAATTGCTTTGACTGTATTTGTTTTTAGGAAATATAAAGAAAGACGCTATTTTAAAGGTGTAGAAAAGCGATTGAATGAAAGGGATAAAAACCGGTTTGATAATTAATACAAACCTTTATTGTTGCTTGAGGTTTCAAATTATAGCAACAAACTTTATGAATTCTGACTTATAAGATTTTAAAATATACAGGTCTTTTTATTTCGGTATTAAGTCGCAATACCAAACTCCATATTTTTCTGAATCACTTTTACAAACAGAATTATCATCAGTTTTAGGTGTATCATATTCTCGATATACTTTTTCTCCAATTTCAAATGCTATTGGATTTTTAAAAATTGGACCGTCAAAGCAAAATGTGTGAAATTCGCCGTTTTCACCGCAAGGGTCTACACCTTCGGGTAAATTATCTATAAAGTGCTTATCTATAATAGTGCCTACAAAATCTTCACCAAAATATTTTGAGTTAGCACAAACAATTATGGTTTTAAAGCCCAAATCTAAAAACTCATTTAGCAATGCTTTGGTGTTTTTTTTCCAGAGAGGAAATACAGCTTTAAAGCCTTCTTTTTCCAATTGATTTTCGCGATATACTCGTAAATCTTCTAAAAAAATGTCACCAAAAGCAGCATATGTAAATCCTTTAGATTTTAATCTAACAACCGTTGCATTCATTTTTTGCTCATACATTGCCATACTTGGCATTTCTGGCAGTTCTATAAGGCTTGCGGGAATGTTTAGTGCATTGGTTTGCGCAACGAGCAACTCCTTTCTTAACCCATGCATGGATACACGGTTGTAATGTGAATTAACGGTTGTAATGAGTTCCTTAACTAAAAATTGATCGTTTTTTAGCAAGTAATACAATGCTAAAGCAGAATCTTTACCAGAACTCCAATTGAAATAGGTTTTGTGTTTTTTCAAAAAAGCTGTATGTATTAATCTGCAATCATGCCACCTTTTTCAAAAGGCAAGAAATCAAAGCTATCCATAGTTTTGTTGAGAATAAATTGTGGCTGTGCTTTTATACTGCTTTTTTTAGCTGTTGCACTTTCTATATCAGCCAATGCAAGGGCTAACATAGGCTCGTTTACATCACCTAAAACGCCTAAGTTTAATGGCCTTTCCTCGTACTCAAATCCAATAGATGGTGGTAAACCCGTTCCAGGAACAGATTCTAAATCTCTATTAATACCATTAGCAATTAAAGGCTGTATGGCGTATGTATGAGAAGGGTTTGCGCCTTGACGTCTAAAACCATTTTCTGAACCAGAATCGTAAAATACTCTAGAAGCTTGTGTTTTTCCTGTGGTTTCTGTACCTATTTGCACTACTTCTATATAGGGTACTAATCCGTTAATGAGGCCTTCGCTAGCAGAAGCAGACCTATCTGTAGTTAAAACATAAATTTTATTTAGGTTTAAGCTATTAATAGGTGTTCCATCAATATCGCTAGCAAATAAATAATCGAAATTAAGGCTTTGTAAATTTTCGTTATATACTAATTTTTCGAATACTTGCCCTGTAAATTGCCCAGTAATCATACTTGCTAAAAAGGTAGTAGTTGCCACAGAACCACCAGGATTGTAGCGTAAATCTAAAACCAGTTGCTGCACATTGTTAGATTTAAAATTACCAAAAACATCATTAAGCGCATTTTCTGAACCGCCTGTAAAACCGTTATACATTAAATAAGCTACGTTTTCGCCACCTACTTGAAATATATCGTTTATAAATATGGGATTTTCGGTAAATTGCGCTTTGTTTAGTAGAATATCTATACCGTTGGTTACTATACTATCATCTGTAGTATCTTCTGTTCCATTATCATCAAAAGTGCCAAGGTTTATGGTGTAACTGTCTTGGTTTAGTAATTCGCCAGCATTGGTTCTTGTAATTGTTGTACCATTAATTTGGCCAAATATATCGCCTCTTTTTACACCTTTTACATCGGCTTCACTATTTGTAAGCACTAGCCTAACAATACCCACAAGATCTGTATTGCTGTTAGGTGCTGCGAAAAGTGCAAACTCCATACCGTTGGTTTTAAATATGCCTTGTTGGCGCTGTTCTAATGCGATGTAATCATCAACTATTATACTAAACCTGTCTACGGTTTCTCTTTCAAACAGCAGGCTTTCGAAAAGGCTCTCTGGTGAAGTAAACCCATCTAAATATTGCGAGTATTCGGTGCTGTTTGCAAACCTATCGTCGGCTAAGTCTGGGATTTCGCTTTTGTAGAGGTAAACTATATTCATAGCTTTCCAAACAAAGTCTTTTATACTGCTGGTTTGTACTAAATTATCGTCTTGATCTTCAAAACAACTTACTAAAACTAGTGTAGCAAGACACAGTGCTAAAATGGCTTTTATATTTTTCATGCGATTGTTTTTTTTTCTTTTTAATAGCGACTTACTAATAAACCCTAAATTTACTGACATTATTGTACAATAAAAAATTAATTAAGATCAACGATTGATGATTAACGATTGATGATTGCAGAACTGAAAGGTGTTTTTATTGAGAAATTATGCTTGCAAATATGCCCCGCGTAAGGGATTGAACGGCATGTTTAAGCTCCCCGACGTAGGAGGGAGCGAGTAGTGAAAGCCCGACCCCTTGCGGGTTACGCCCAAAAATATAAGTTTTTTTTGATGTTCTTGTAACAAAATAAACAGTGTGTCGTCGTAATTATAAATAGCACAAATAGCGTTATTTTACAAACCACTAACCACAACCAAAAATGACTCAGAACGAGTTTTTAAATATTGTAATGCCTTTTAAGGATAAAGTGTTTCGATTAGCAAAACGATTGCTTATATCTACAGAGGAGGCTGAGGATGCTACGCAAGAGGTGTTGTTGAAGTTGTGGCGCAATAAAACAAAGATTGCTGAGTATAACAATGTGGAGGCGTTTTCTATGACAATGACAAAGAATTTTTGTTTTGATAAATTAAAATCGAAACAGGCACAAAACTTAAAAATTGTACATAGTAATTATGAAGAGAAAGATACGCCACTACAAAAGCAGGTTGAATTAAATGATAGTGTGAGTTGGGTAGAACGTATTATAGAAACGTTGCCAGAACAACAGCGCATGATAATACAACTAAGAGATATAGAAGCATATGATTTTGATGAGATTGCTAAAATGCTAGAAATGAATAATACAGCAGTACGAGTGGCCTTGTCTAGAGCAAGAAAAACAATAAGAGAACAATTAACTAATACTCATAATTATGGTATTAAATAGCATAGATAAATTAATTAAAAAATACGAAAACGGCGAAACTACGCTAGAGGAGGAGCAAGTGTTAAAACACTATTTTTCTAAGGACACCGTTGCGCCTCATTTAGAACAGTACAAACCTATGTTTGCGTATTTTTTGGAAAACCAACAGGAGCAGTATACGAAAGCCCTTCCACTAAAACCTAAAAGTATGTTTAACTACAAGTGGTTATCGGTTGCAGCAGTAGCGGCTATACTATTGGGGGTTTATTTTAGTATGCCTGTAAGTGATGCACATTATGAGCAGAATTTGGTGGGCACATTTTGTGAACCAGAAGAAGCTTTTAACGAAGTGTCTAAACAATTGGCAATGATTTCGAGTCATTTCAACAAAGGTGCCTCTACAGTAAATTACCTAGACGAGGTACATAAAGGTGCCTCTACCTTAAATTATTTGAATGAGGTAGAAAATACCACAAGTATAATTTTTAAAACAAATTAGTAAAAAATAATAGTATGAAAACTTTAAATACATTAAAAACAATTACAATGAAAAATAGATTAATAATAGCACTTTTGGCAATTATAGTATTGCCTTTAACAGGTATGGCACAACAGGATGTGTTTGAGAAATATAGCGACGACCCTAATGTTACCTATGTAAATATTAAGCCTAAAATGTTCCAGATGTTAGCAAAATTAAATGTTAATGTTGATGACCCTGAGGCGCAAGCATACATGGATATGGTAAAAAGCATTACTAGTTTTAAAACTATTGTTACCGATAATGGTGCCGTATCTGCCGATATTTCTAAATGGGTAAAATCGCGCTCTAGCAAGCTAGAAGAATTAATGGAAGTTAAAGACGATGGTACTGAAGTGAAATTTTATGTACAGGAAGGTAAAGATGCAGACCACGTTAAAGAATTATTGATTTTTGTGACAGGAATTGATAAGAAAATGGATGAAAACCTTGAAATTAATGGCAAGCAACGCAGTATAGAAACGGTTGTAGTGTCTATGACTGGTGATATTGATTTGAATGAAATCTCTAAATTAACGCAGCAAATGAATATACCTGGTGGCGATCATTTAGAAAAAAAGAAATCATAGTACAATAGTACAATTCATCAATCAATCTTTCATCAATCATGAAACGAACAGTTACGTTTTTAAGTATAATTATAAGTTTTGGTTTACTTCTAGTAAGCTGTAATAGTGAACCTAGTTTACAGCGGTACTTTGTAGACCATCAAGAATTGCCAAATTTCATGTCTCAAGATGTACCAATATCTATGTTAAAAGTAGATGAAGCTAGTTTTACTGCTGCACAACAAGAGGCTTATAAATCTGTACGAAGGCTTAATTTTTTAGGATTTAAAAATGATAGCACAAACACTGGCCTTTACAAAATAGAATTAAATAAGGTGCGTGGTATTTTAAAGCAAGATAAGTATCAAGATCTTGTGGAGTTTAGCGATAAAGGCAAAAAAGTTTTGGTAAAATATATAGGTGATGATGAAGAGGCTGATGAAGTTATAGTTTTAGTAAGTGCAGACGATATGGGTTTTGCCTTAGTTAGAATTTTAGGAGACGATATGAGCCCTGAAAAAATGGTGACTTTAGCCGAAGCTTTAAATAATGCTAATATTGATGAATCGCAAATGCAAAATATGATGGATTTTTTTAAATAGTTGTGATACTATGTTACTATAAGTAAGAAACTCTAATACGTAATTGTATTAGAGTTTTTTTATTTAATTGTATTTGATATGTTAAATAGTATTATAAATTTTTTATAAGACTTTTACTTTCAATTATCTTCGCTAAAAAATAATTTATGAGCATCCTTTGGGTCATTCTTGGTTTTATATTATTAGTGGTTGGTGGTGAGTATTTGGTACGATCATCTGTGGCATTGTCCTTTAAATTTAATATTTCTAAAATGGTAATTGGTATGACGGTAGTGTCTTTTGCTACCTCAGCTCCAGAACTTTTAGTGAGTTTACAAGCCGCATTATCTGGCTCGCCAGCTATAGCTATTAACAATGTTGTAGGGTCTAATATCGCAAACATTGGTTTGGTTTTAGGTGTAACAGCTTTGGTGGGGCCAATAGCTGTAGATAAATCATTTTATAAAATGAATTGGCCAGTAATGATGGTGTTTTCTATAGTATTGTATTTCTTTTTGAAAAATGATAATGTATTAACAGCAATTGAAGGTGGTATACTATTTATAGGGCTTATCGTGTTTCTTTTTATATTAATACGAAATGCAAAAAATGAGGTTGTAGTTGAAGAAGTAGATGAAGCTTTGGAAAAAGTATCAAATTTTAAAATTATCATTTGGTTGCTTATTGGTGCTGCGGCGCTTTATTTTGGTAGCGACTGGTTGGTAGAAGGCTCAAAAGAAATTGCGCGTTCTGTTGGCGTAAGCGAAGCCGTTATAGGCGTATCTTTAATTGCTATTGGTACTAGTGTGCCAGAACTAGCCGCCTCTGTAATTGCTGCTGCAAAACAAGAAAAAGCTATTTCTTTGGGTAATTTAATAGGGTCTAACATTTTTAATATAGCTTCTGTTTTGGGGTTAACATCGCTTGTAAAGCCTATAACCGTTACAGAACCGCAAATACTAACCAATGATATTTTTTGGATGTTAGGGTTTGCAGCCATACTTATTCCTATAATTTTTATACCAAAACGTATGCAAATTAGCAGGTATAAAGGATTCTTTTTAGTGTTAGCTTATAGTATGTTTATGGCTTTTATATTTATAAAAAGTTAACCTATTTCACTTTACTATTTTTACTATGAAATTATTAAACGTACTGCTTTGTAAATTCGATTTTAAAATGACATATCATAAATTTATAGTATTGTGTGTAGTGCTTTTAGGCTTTGGCTGTAATTCTTTTGATAAAGCGTTAACCGCTGAAGACATTATCAACAACGCCATTACAAAACACTGTGGTACTGCGTGTGATAACAGTACCATTATTTTTAGTTTTAGAGATAAAACGTATAAGTCTATTAAAAAAGAAGGTGCTTATCAATACGAACGTAGCTTTAGCGATAGTTTACATCATATTAAAGATGTGTTGACGAATACAGGTTTTGAGCGCTATGTGAATGATACCATTTTAGAACTACCAGAACCTTTAAAACTAAAATATGCCAATGCTGTAAATAGTGTGCATTATTTTGCGCAATTGCCCTACGGTTTAAATGCACAGGCAGTAAATAAACACCTTTTAGGTGAAGCAATTATAAAAGGTAAACATTATTATGAAATAGGAGTGACGTTTAACGAAGCTGGAGGCGGTACAGATTTTGAAGATAAATTTGTGTATTGGATTAATAAAGCTGATTTCTCATTAGATTATTTGGCTTATAGTTACGCCGTAAATGGTGGCGGTATTCGTTTTAGAGAAGCTTATAATAAACGCACAGTAAATAACATTACGTTTTTAGATTATAATAATTATAAGCCTGAAATGCTTGATGTTGCTTTAACAGATTTGGATGAATTATTTAAAGCGGGAAAACTAAAGTTGATGTCTAAAATAGAAACGGAAAATATAGAAGTTATTTTAAATCCTTAGGTTTTATAAATTGTAATAAAAAAAGCGCAACCTATATTATTTAGGCTGCGCTTTTTTATGTTTTTATAATTGGCTAAATTCTATTTTCTAAAAATAGTTTGTTTTCTATCTGGTCCTACTGATACGATAGTGATAGGCGTTTCCAATTCTTTTTCTAAGAATGCTATATAATCATTTAATTCTTTTGGAAATTGAGATACTTCAGACATTTCAGTCAAATCTTCGCTCCATCCTTTAAATTCTGTATAAATAGGCGTAACATTTTCTGGCTCAATATTATAAGGTAAATGCTGTATTTCTTCACCTTTATATTTGTAAGCGGTACATACTTTAAGTGTTTTAAACCCAGAAAGTACATCGCCTTTCATCATATTTAATTGTGTAACACCATTAACTTGAACGGCATATTTTAAAGCTACTAAATCTAACCAACCACAGCGTCTTGGACGTCCAGTAGTAGCACCAAATTCATGACCAACTTTTGCCATGGTAGCACCATCCTCATCAAATAATTCTGTTGGAAAAGGGCCTGAACCAACTCTAGTAGTATATGCTTTAAAAATACCGAACACTTCACCTATTTGGTTTGGCGCTACACCCAATCCTGTACACGCACCAGCAGCTGTAGTGTTACTTGAGGTTACAAATGGGTAAGTACCAAAGTCTATATCTAATAATGAGCCTTGAGCACCTTCAGCCAAAATAGTTTTTCCACCACGTTGTGCTTGATACACGTACTCTTCAGAATCAATAAACTTTAAAGATTTTAAAACCTTTACAGCCTCAAAAAATTCGGTTTCTAATTCATCTAAATTATATTCAATAGCAGCATTATAATAATCTATCATAGATTCATGCTTATCTGCTAAAGCTCTGTAACGCTCTTTCCAATCGCTTAGTTCTAAATCGCCTACGCGAATGCCGTTACGTCCTGTTTTATCCATATAAGTTGGTCCAATACCTTTTAAGGTTGAACCAATTTTTGCTTTTCCTTTTGAAGCTTCGCTAGCCGCATCTAATAAACGGTGCGTTGGAAGAATAATATGCGCTTTTCTCGAAATCAATAACGATTTTCTGTAATCTACATCTTGTTCTTCAAGCTTGTCTAACTCCTTTTTAAATATAACAGGATCTATTACTACACCATTACCTACTAAGTTTGTAGCCTCATCGTGAAAAATTCCAGAAGGTATGGTATGTAACACGTGTTTTTTACCATTAAATACTAAAGTATGACCCGCATTTGGCCCACCTTGAAAACGGGCAATAATGTTATAGTTATTAGTTAATACGTCAACAATTTTTCCTTTGCCTTCGTCTCCCCATTGTAGTCCTAGTAGTAAATCTACTGCCATTGTTTAATAAATTAGTTAGTTATCCTGAGTATCCTCAGGCGTTTTTCTATTTCCGTAGAAATAAAGTGAGTGATTGTTTATTGTTATATTGAAAACCTCTTCTATTGTTTTTTTAATAGATTGAATTCTCGGGTCGCAAAATTCGATAACTTCTCCAGTATCCGTTAAAATCACATGGTCGTGCTGTCTATCAAAATACGATTTCTCGTAATGTGCTTGGTTTTGGCCAAATTGGTGTTTTCTTACCAATTTGCATTCTAACAGCAATTCTATGGTGTTATAAAGCGTGGCACGAGATACTCTATAATTTTTATTTTTCATATTGAGGTATAAGGACTCAATATCAAAATGTTCTTGATTATTATAGATTTCTTGGAGTATAGCGTAGCGTTCGGGGGTTTTTCTATGCCCGTTCTCTTCTAGAAAACTTGTAAAAACACTTTTTACAATTTCTTGATTTTTACTATCTGTATTCGAATTCATAATTGCGCTGCAAATTTACACTTTAAACTCTGGAAACCTTATCTATGCCATTAATTTTTTTAAGATTATCCAATATTTTTTTTAACAATGCTTTGTTCTTAACTACAAGTTTAATTTTTCCAGAGAAAATACCATCATCTGTTTCAAAATTTAAACTTTTCATATTAACGTGTAAGTTGCCCGATATTACTTTAGTAATATCATTCACCAATCCTAAATGGTCTATTCCAGAAATTTTAATTTCGGTAGCGTATTCTTGTTGGCTAGAGTCTATCCACCTTGCAGGCATAATCCGGTAAGCGTAGTTAGATTGTAAACTAAGCGCATTAGGGCAATTGTGTTTATGTACTTTTATACCTTCGGAAACGGTTAAAAATCCAAATACATCATCGCCAGGAATTGGGTTACAGCAATTGGATAGTTTATAGTCTAATTTTTGTTCTTCTTTACCAAACACTAAAGAATCAAAATTTGAGGTTATCTCATTTTTTTCAATCTGTTCTTTTGAAATGGTTGGCTTTCTAGAAATTCTATTTTTTATAAAACTTACAAACACATTGCTACGCGAAGCGGCAAATTCCTTTAACATTGTATTATCTATAGAGCCAATACCAATACGATAAAATAAATCTAAGCTCGTGTTAAGATTAAAATGGCGTACCAAATCATTTACCGAAGCTTCGTTTAAAGTTATCTTAAGCTGTTTTAACTTGCGCCTTAATACCTCTTTACCTTCTTCGGCTATTACTTTTCTGTCTTCTCTAAGTGCAGATTTTATTTTTGCTCGTGCTCTTGCTGTAGTGGCGTAATTTAGCCAGTTGGCGTTAGGCTTAGAGCTCTCTGATGTAATCACTTCAACTTGATCGCCACTATTTAATTCGTGACTTAACGGCACAAGTTTTCCATTTACGCGTGCGCCTCTAGTGCGCATACCTACTTCGGTATGAATATGAAATGCAAAATCTAGAGATGTAGCACCTTTTGGGAGTGATTTTAATTCTCCTGCAGGCGTAAAAACAAATATTTCTTGAGCGTATAGATTAAGTTTAAACTGCTCAACAAAATCAACAGCATTTAAGCTAGGGTTTTCTAATGCTTCTTGTAGTCTATTAATCCAATTTTCTAGATTATCTTCTTTTTCGTCTTGTTGTTTGTATTTGTAATGCGCTGCGTATCCTTTTTCGGCAATTTCATTCATACGTTCGCTACGTATTTGCACTTCAACCCAGTTGCCTTTTGGCCCCATAACTGTAATATGAAGTGCTTCATAACCTGTGCCTTTAGGAGAAGAAATCCAATCGCGAAGCCTAAGCGGATTTGGTCTAAAATGATCGGTAACTATAGAGTATATTTTCCAAGCAAGGAATTTTTCGTTTTGCTCATCACTTTTATAAATAATGCGTATGGCGAATTTATCATATACCTCATCAAATGATACGCCTTGATTAACCATCTTTTTTCTAATAGAAAAAATAGATTTAGGTCTACCTTTTATGGTGTAATTAAAACGTTCTTTGTCTAACGATTTTTTTATAACATCGCTAAACTGTTCAATATACTTATCCTGCTCTTCTTTACTTTCTTTAATTTTGTAAAGAATATCATTATATACTTCAGGTTCGGTATATTTTAGTGCTAAATCCTCTAGTTCTGTTTTAATGTTGTACAGGCCAATACGGTGTGCTAACGGCGCATAAATATAAAGCGTTTCTGAAGCAATTTTAACCTGTTTATCAGGGCGCATGGCGTCCATGGTTTGCATGTTATGTAGGCGGTCTGCTATTTTAATAATGATAACCCTTACATCATCATTTAGAGTTAATAGCATTTTCCTAAAATTTTCTGCTTGCAATGAAACATCCATATCTTGCTCTTTGCTCAAAGAGGATATTTTTGTAAGTCCATCAACAATTCTGGCAATGGTTTCTCCAAATAATTGCTCAATATCATCAATGGCATAATCTTCAGAATCTTCTACAACATCATGAAGTAACGCCGCGGCAATAGAAGTTGCATCTAAACCAATTTCTTGTGCTACAATACGCGCAACAGCCAAAGGGTGAAAAATATAGGCTTCGCCAGATTTTCTGCGCTGGTTTTTATGACCATCTAAAGCAACCTCAAATGCCTTTCTTATAAGTTTTTTGTCATCATCAGACAATGTTGTATAACTTACTTTTAAAAGGTTTTTATAGGCTTTAGTTATTTCTTTGTTTTCTATTTCAATTTCTTCTTCAGACATCGAATAAAAATAGTATAATCGTGGCGAATAGCCAATATTGATTTTCTGTTTTTTTAAGAAATTTTACTTAAAAAGGAGACTAATTTAGTTGTTGCTATACCACGATGCCCAATTTGGTTTTTTAAAGCTAATTCCATTTGTGCAAATGTAGTGTCGTGATTGTTTGGTTTAAAAATAGGGTCGTACCCAAAGCCTTTATCACCGTGTTTGTTTGTTGTAATTTCGCCTTTACAAATACCCTCAAAAGTTTTTAGAGTATCGTTTAAATAAAGTGCAATTACCGTTTTAAATTGTGCACTTCTATCGGTTTTTTGTGCTAAGTTTTTAAGCAGTAAATTCATGTTATCTGTTGCATTACGCTGTAAACCTGCGTAGCGTGCTGAATACACACCTGGTGCATTATTTAAGGCTTTTACTTCTAATCCTGTGTCATCAGCAAAACAATTGTAGCCGTATTTGTTTTTTACGTATTCTGCCTTTTGTATGGCATTAGCTTCTATGGTATTTTGCGTTTCAGGAATATCTTCAAAACAACCAATATCTTGTAGCGATAGTAATTGTATATGTTTAGGTATTAAGGATTGAACCTCTTTTAATTTGTTTGTATTATTGGTAGCGAAAACAAGTTGCATGTTATATGTTTTTGCTGCCAAAAATAATACTTTTAGTGTGTGCTAAAAACTAATGGTGCAACTACTCGATTTTCCAAACCATTTTAAACGGTTTTTAGATGCTGTTTTATAAATAGTATCGCGAATTAACCTTGGAATAAAAGCTAATAATGCAGCAACGCGCTGCCACTTTGGAATTTTTGCAACAATTTTTAGAAACCCATCAGAGTGTGTTTTTAAACCATTGTCGTCAATAAGAATAACGGTGTCAAGTTCTTGTGTGGGGAATCCGTATTGTTTTAAAAGATTTTGACCTTCTGGCGATTGAAAAGGCGTAAAGTGAAACAAGTCTTCTGGTGCGAATCTTAAAAGCCACCCCACAACACCGTTGCATAAATTACACTCACCATCAAAAATGATGATATCCTTAGTTTGTTGCTGTTCCATAATTTGTTGATTTGCATATGTAGTCGGTTTTTAAAGAACTTGCTTTCAAAAACATATAAAATTTAGTGTTTTTTTATGATTTGAAATTTCAAAAAATAGTATTCAAACTCTTATATTTAAAACAATATTAATCACTAAAGAAAATGAAGTTATGACAGTGAATTTTCAGTATGTAAATGTAGATGTAAGCGAAACACTTTCGGCGTTTACCGAAGAGAAATTAAGTAAACTATTTGATAGATATGAGTTTTTAATCAATGCGTCTGTTTATTTTAAACAAGATGAAAAAGACCACGATGCAGGTAAAATATGTAATATTGAGTTAAGCTTACCCGGTCCTAGAATATATGCAACATCAAACGAGCATAATTTTGAAGTAGCAGTAAGAGAAACAATAAATGATTTAGAACGCCAATTAAAAAAACGAAAACAAGTTTATAAAACGCATTAACAATGTATTATAAACTAAGTACTTAAAACGTAAAATGGCTAATTATATATTAGCCATTTTTTTTAATATCAACAGTAAAATTATTTTGTGTTTTTTATTGATGATGATAAGGCTCATTTCTAAGAATAGTAAAGCCTCTGTATAATTGTTCTATAAAAAATAAACGCACCATTTGATGAGAAAACGTCATTTTAGATAACGCTATTTTTCCATTTGCTTTTTTGTAAACAGCATCAGAAAATCCATAAGGACCACCAATAACAAATACAAGCTGTTTAATACCAGAGTTCATATGCTTTTGTAAGTAATTTGAGAATGCAACAGAATTAAACTGTGTTCCATTCTCATCAAGTAAAATTAAAGCATCTGTAGGTAATAGTGTCTTTAAAATTAGTTCGCCTTCTTTTTGTTTTTGTTCAGTTTCACTTAAATGCTTTGTGTTTTTAATGTCAGGAATAATTTCAAATTGAAACTTAATGTAGTGGTTTAGGCGTTTTTTATAAACATCAATTAAAGATATAAGTTCCTTTTTATCAGTTTTTCCTATGGTAAGTAATTTAATCGTCATGATGCAAAATTAAGGGTTCAATTTAGTGAATTATATATTTTACGGCATTAAAACTCAAAAATTCGCAAATTAATATTCCATTTATTATTTTTGCCCAAATTACCCACATATGATAACGAAAGAATATTTCGAAAAAGAAGTTGCTTATATTATAGAAAATGCCATTAGGGAAGATGTTGGTGATGGCGATCATAGTTCGTTAGCTTGTATACCAGAAAATGCAAGAGGAAGAGCAAAACTTTTGGTTAAAGATAAAGGTATTATAGCTGGCGTAAATTTTGCAAAGCGTGTTTTTGAGTTTGTAGATAAGCGTCTTCGAGTAGAGGTTAAAATAGAAGATGGTACACCTGTATCATTTGGCGATGTTGTACTTTATGTAGAAGGGCCTTCGCAATCAATTTTAAAAGCAGAACGAACACTTTTAAATTCTATGCAACGCATGAGTGCTGTTGCTACTAAAACAAGAAGTTTTGTAGATTTATTAAAAGGTACAAAAACTCAAATTTTAGATACTCGTAAAACTACACCAGGTATAAGAGTGTTAGAAAAATGGGCAGTACAAATAGGTGGTGGTAAAAACCACAGGTTTGCTTTATATGATATGATTATGTTAAAGGACAATCATATAGATTTTGCTGGAGGTATCACCAAGGCTATTGATATGACAAAGGCTTACTTAGAGGACACAGGTAGAGATCTTCAAATTATGGTTGAAGCTAGAGATTTAACTGAGGTTGAAGAAATTTTACAAAGTGAAGGTATCTACAGAATCTTGTTAGATAATTTTGATTATGAAGACACACGAAAAGCAGTAGCCATGATAGGCGATAAATGCCTAACGGAATCTTCTGGAAATATAAACGAAACTACTATTAGGCATTATGCTGAATGTGGTGTAGATTACATTTCTTGTGGTGCTTTAACACATTCTGTCCATAACATGGATTTAAGCTTAAAAGCAGTTAAATAATTCTACTTGCTTTTTATTTCTGAAACAATCACTAAGTTAATGCAACTTATTTTTTAACTTGCATACATAGTAAGTTGTACTTGAAAATTACAGTGATTAATGACGAAACCTATTGAAGATAAGCTAAGTAAAATACCTGTAATAAACGTTTTAGTTAAGTTTTTAAAACAAATTAAGTTACCTGGTTTCGAGGGGCTTTCTATTTATGATTTGTTTGAGCTCTACATTTTGGGTATCGTAAAAGGTGCGTTAACTACTAGAGCTAGCGCTATAGCATTCAGTTTTTTTACAGCAATATTTCCTTTTCTGTTATTCGTTATTATATTGATTCCTTATGTGCCTATTGCTAATTTTCAAACGGAGTTTTTAGATTTTTTAAATTCATTTTTGCCACCGCAAACCTCAGATTTCTTTTTTTCAAACATTTTTGAAAACATTAGTGGTAGCGGCGGCGCGGGTTTAATATCTTCGGTATTTTTATTATCAATGCTTTTAATGGCAAACGGTGTAAATGCTGTGTTTTCTGGTTTTGAGAGTTCCTATCACAAACAGCTTACGCGAAACCCGTTTCAGCAGTATATGTACGCACTAGGTATTGCACTTATTTTAGCGGTACTGTTGATGCTTACAGTTGCAGTTTTTGGTTATTTTCAAATATATATTTTAAGCCCAATTTACGAACGTTTTAGTGGAGAAACCTTAGCTGATGATAACGGTTTAGGTTGGATTATTTTTGCAAAATACATGTTTTTTGTAATTATGGTATATTTAGCTACCGCCACTTTGTATTACTTTGGTACGAAAGAGGGTAAACAAGCTCGGTTTTTTTCTTTTGGCGCCTTACTAACTACCTTGTTAATTATTTTAACGTCTTATTTGTTCGGTATTTATATTGATAATTTTTCAAAGTATAACGAGCTTTATGGCTCTATTGGGGCGTTATTAATTTTATTATTGTACTTGTGGCTAAACTCTAATATTTTATTGTTAGGGTACGAGTTGAATGCCGCTTTAAATAAATTAAGAAAATATAGAAACGATGACGCGTAAGGTATTAGTTGTTATGTTGAGTTTAATGGTTACTTCGGCCTATGCTCAAGATATTTTTGGAAAATGGCGCACTATTGATGATGAATCAGGTAAGGCTAAATCTATTGTTGAGATTTATGAAAGCAACGGAAAAGTTTTTGGAAAAATAGTTGACATAGTAAATCCAGCAGGTAAAAATGCCATATGTAATAAATGTGAAGGTGACGATAAAGGAAAGCCTATTGTAGGTTTTGTGCTTATTAGAAATCTTAAAAAGGAAGGACGTTATTATGAAGGTGGCACTATTTTCGATCCCAATAAAGGAAAAGAATATAAATGTAGATTGAGCTTGTTAGAAGATAATGCCGATGTATTACAGGTAAGGGGTTATATTGCTTTTTTCTATGCTACCCAATATTGGGAACGTGTTACGCCTTAAAATTATAAATTGAAAATTGCTCTGATTTGTCAAACTTCATCGATGTTATATTACCAATTCCGTTACAAAAACTATTTACCTATAGTATAACGGCCGCCGAAGCTGGTTTTTTGCAAACAGGTATGCGTGTATCTGTACCTTTTGGGAAATCAAAAATATATACAGGTATTGTTTACAACGTACACAACAATGCCCCTTTAGTTTATGAGGCTAAAGATATTCATCAAATTTTAGATGAAAGTCCTTTGGTTACTGCAACGCAAATGAAATTTTGGGAGTGGATTGCTAAGTACTACATGTGTACCTTGGGTGATGTAATGCGTGCAGCGTTACCAAACGCTTTTATTTTAGAAAGCGAAACGATATTGACCAAAACTGCAAATGCGCTAAATGATGAAGACTTAAAAGACGATGAGTTTTTAGTGTATGAAGCGCTACACCATCAATCTTCACTAAAGGTGCAGGATGTAATGAGTATTTTAGATAAGAAAAGCGTGCTTCCTGTTATTAAAAGACTGATTGATAAAGATGCTATATCAGTTCAAGAAGAGGTGTTTGAAAAGTACAAGCCAAAGTTGGTACGTTATGTAAAATTAAATGCAAACTATACTTCTAAAGAACACTTAAAGCAACTCTTAGAAGATTTAAGTAGAGCGCCAAAACAGCGACAAGTAGTAATGACCTTGTTTATGCTTGCTTCAAAACATAAAAAACCAATAAAAGTTTCAGAATTACTAGCAGAAAGTGAAGCATCTTCATCTATTATTAAAAGTTTGATTGATAAGGATGTTTTAGAAGAATATCATATTCAAACCGATAGAGTAGTATATTCTGGTGCGGCTAATGAAGCTTCAAAAGCGTTAAACGAACATCAAGATAAAGCGCTTTCAGAAATAAAATTAGAATTTAAAACCCATCATACTACCTTATTGCACGGCGTAACATCCTCTGGAAAAACCGAAATTTATGTAAAACTCATTGAGGATGTTTTGCAAAGCGGAAAGCAAGTGTTGTATTTATTGCCAGAAATAGCCTTAACCACACAGTTGGTATCTAGGTTGCAAAACTACTTTGGAGAGAAGGTGGCTATATTTCATTCTAAATATTCGTCTCACGAGCGTGTTGAGGTTTGGAACAATGTGTTACACAATGCTAAAAAGGCGCAAATTGTGTTGGGTGCGCGTTCTTCGGTATTATTACCTTTTACACAACTAGGGTTAATTATTGTGGATGAGGAGCACGAACAGTCGTTCAAGCAATTTGATCCTGCACCACGGTATCATGCCAGAGATGCTGCTATAGTATTGGCAAATATGCATAAAGCTAAAACCTTACTAGGTTCTGCTACGCCAAGTTTAGAAAGTTATTTTAATGCGCAACAACAACGCTACGGTTTTGTAGAATTAAAGCATAGGTATAACAGTGTGTTAATGCCAGAAATTGAGTTGGTTGATATAAAAGATAAGCACAAAAAAAAGCGCATGAAAGGTCATTTTAGCGATAGGCTTATTGAAGAAATGACAGAGACATTGGCTGATGGTCATCAAATCATACTGTTTCAAAACCGCAGAGGGTTTTCGCCAATTATAGAGTGTAATACCTGTGGTAATGCGCCACAGTGTCCAAATTGTGATGTGAGTTTAACCTACCATCAATATAGAAATCAATTGCGCTGTCATTATTGTGGATACAATACGATAATGCTTAAAAATTGTAGTGCTTGTGGTAGCCCAGAGTTAGATAACAAAGGGTTTGGAACAGAGCAAATAGAAGAAGAAGTTAAAGTATTGTTTCCAGAGCATAAGGTAGCCAGAATGGATTTAGATACTACACGTGGTAAATACGGTTACGAAAAAATAATTACAGCATTAGAGCAGCAAGAAATTGATGTTTTAGTAGGTACGCAAATGCTAACAAAAGGATTAGATTTTAGAAATGTAAAGCTGGTAGGCGTTATGAATGCCGATAATATGTTAAACTTTCCAGATTTTAGAGCACACGAGCGTAGTTTCCAATTAATTATGCAAGTATCAGGTAGGGCAGGACGTACCGATAAACGTGGAAAGGTTTTGGTGCAAACGTACAATCCGTATCACAATATATTGCAACAGGTGTCTTCTAACAATTATGAAGCCATGTTTAAGGAACAAATGGATGAACGATTCAATTTTAAATATCCTCCAGTTTATAAGCAAATAAAAATTACGTTAAAGCACAAGGATTATAATAGGGTAGAGCAAGCATCAATATGGTTGGCTACATCGTTACGACAAGTATTTACAACTCATGTTTTAGGGCCAGAGTCGCCACCTGTATCTAGGATACGAAATCAGTTTTATAAAAACATACTTATAAAAATCCCAAAGCAGCAGTCCTTATCAAAAACAAAAGAAGCTATCATTAAAGTTAACAATAGCTTCTTTAGTATAAAAGAGTTTCGGTCGGTTAAAATAATTTTAAATGTAGATAACTACTAGTGAGATTTCAATTATAGATTTGTAGCGCTAATGTACTATGCTTTAATTTTTTTAAAAAAAAATACGTTATTTCTATTATTTTTTTTAGCTATCAGATTAAAGAGCAATCTTTTTACTTATTTGTTTACCATTATCTAGTGTAACTACAATAATGTACAAACCGTGTTTTACTTCTGGTTTTTTGAAAGTGAATTGAGATTTATTTATGTCAATTTTATTTTTTATGGTCATGCCAAGAGTATTATAAATATTAAGCTCCTTAATAAGATTGTTTTTTGAAATTAAGTTAATAGATACATCATCTAAGGTGATATCTGTTTTTACATCTAAAATATTCTTTTCAATACTTAAAATTTGACAACTGCCAACGCTATTATTTTGATAATTACAAACACTTTGTAGTGCCAATTCTTGTAAGCTGTTTGCCAATACGGTATTAGGAGTTTGATAAGGTGTTCCGTTAGAATCATTCATTTCTCGTAGTAACCCTACTGGAGTTTCATTAAACAACGTAGCAAACATTACGCATGCTATATAATAATTGCCTATATCATTTAGATGTATATCGTCTGTAAAAAAATCTGATATATGTGTAACACCGTTTAAATTACCTAGTTCAATTTCGTCATACAACAACGCCATAGCTTGTCCTGCAGGTATTAATGTTGTGTTAGCATTATTGTTTTGTGTATTAATATAACTGGCAATAGCTTCCCATTTACTTAAATCTTGATTTAATCTTTCTCGCCATAAAACAGCATCACCATTATCGTATTCACAATCTATTGCTGTACCACTGTTAATGCAATGCCAAGTTTCATAAATATACGTAGTACCGTTAGCAACGTAGCTATCAAAATAAGTGTAAAAATTATTTGCCATTACGTTAGTATCAGACCACATTATGTGGTTATCTAGAGGTATGGCTTCTGTGAGTATTAAAGTATTGTAATTTGCGCTAGATAAATCTAAGGTATAGTTTCCTATTTCGCCTTGTTCAGGGTTTTCCCAGTTATATTTTAACGGCGCTCCATTAATAATTTGTCTTTTGCTGTAATAATTTATACCTTTTGATAGAGCCATCTGGTTTAGCATATCTGGCATAGTATGGCCAACTAAACTATGGCCAATAAAATAAGTACTGTGGTTTTGAGAATAATTATAATTGATTGTAAGAAAGAAAATCAAGCATATTTTTAATAGTCTTACCATGGCAGTACTAGTTTTTATTTATAACATATTCAAAATCAAAAGAAGCTATCATTAAAGGTAACAATAGCTTCTTTGGTATAAAAGATTTTTGGTTGGTTAAAATAATTTTAAATGTCGATAACTTTTGATTTGGTTATACTTGTCATTCTAAATGCGATTCAGAATCTATATTTTGGTGTAAGAAGTTGAAACAAGTTTCAACCTGACAATTTAAAAAATTTATCTACTTAAATATTGTTTAAAGCATCAACCAGTTGTGTCTTCTTATTTCTACTTAAAGGAATTTCGTAAGCACCAACTTCCACGTTTTTACTGTTAAATCTGTCAATTTTATCAAGATTTACAATATAAGATTTATGGATTCTTAAAAATTTGTTTTCTGGCAATTCTGCCTCAAAAGCCTTCATTGTAGATAATACAACTAAGCTTGTTTCTTCAGTAACTAATTTTACATAATCACCAAGAGCTTCAATCCACTTAATGTCCTTAATGTAAACTTTACGTTTTTTAAGGTTACTTTTCACAAAAATGTGTTCACCTTCTTCTTCAGTAAAATCAAGCGTCAATTTATGTTGTTCAAGCGCTTTTTCTACAGATGTGTTAAAGCGATCTTTAGTAATTGGCTTATGTAAATAATCGGTAGCATCATAATTAAATGCTTTAAAAGCATATTCTGTTTTACCGGTTACAAAAATAATTTGGGGTTTTTTGTTCAATACGTCTAAAAGTTCAAAACCATTTAGCACTGGCATTTCAATGTCTAAAAAAATTAAGTCTACTTGATGCGTATTTAAACCATTTTTTGTTTCGAGCGCGCTACTGTACTCTGCTATTAAGTTTAGTGAAGGATGATTTTCTACTAACTTAACAATAGAGAGACGTTGTATCGCTGAATCGTCTACTACTACACAGTTTAAAGTCATAACATTTATATTATTTCGGTTAAGATATCGACAATAGTACGATAAATTCCGCTAAAAACCAAAAATCATCGGCAAAATACATATTTTAACATAATATTAACAATTGAATTCTGCTAATAATTTATTCTAAGGAAAGTCTTGTAATATAGTAAAAAATGGTTATTTTTGCAGCCAATTTTTAACAATAAAATAGATTTTTATGAATCATTATGAAACTGTTTTCATCTTAAATCCCGTTTTATCTGACGATCAGATAAAGGAAACAGTAAAGAAATACGAAGATTTTCTCGTTTCTAAAGGTGCTAAGATGATATCCAAAGAAGATTGGGGGCTAAAAAAATTAGCGTATCCAATACAAAACAAAAAAAGTGGATTTTATCACTTATTTGAGTACCAAGTTGATGGAGAAGTAATTGAGCCATTAGAAGTAGAGTTTAGACGTGATGAGCGTTTTATGCGTTACTTAACTGTAGCATTAGACAAGCACGCTGTGTCTTGGGCAGAAAGAAGAAGAGAAAAACTTAAAGTAAAAGCTTAATTATGGCAACATCTATAGAACAACAATCTAAAGGAAAAAAAGACGGAGAAATTAGATATTTAACTCCGCTTAATATAGAGACAAACAAGCAAAAGAAATACTGTCGTTTCAAAAAATCTGGTATTAAGTATATCGATTATAAAGATCCAGATTTCTTATTAAAGTTTGTAAATGAGCACGGTAAAATTTTACCAAGACGTTTAACAGGAACTTCTTTAAAGTACCAAAGAAAAGTTGCTGTAGCTGTAAAAAGAGCACGTCACTTAGCCTTAATGCCTTATGTAGGTGATTTGTTAAAATAAAAAAGGAGCAACGATGGAACTTATATTAAAACAAGACGTTGAAAATTTAGGATTTAAAGACGATGTTGTAACAGTTAAGAACGGTTATGGTAGAAATTTTTTAATTCC
>CALDUF010000097.1 GCA_937923515.1 uncultured Flavobacteriaceae bacterium | reverse complement strand
GTGTCTTTATAAATATACCATTGGGCTTAAAATGTACAGGGTTAACCTCTATCAACTTTACAGCGGCATAGATCCCACAGGGGTGGTACCAACGTGCAGAAGGCTCTAGAGCATTATCTACACGAACAGCAATCGTGTTTTTTCCTGCTTTTAGATGTTTTGAAATGTCGTAACGAAAACTAATATAGCCATAAGGTCTTTTGGCTAAATACGTTCCATTAACCCAGACTTCACTGTTCATATAAACCCCATCAAAATTAATGTATGTGATGTTTGATAAACTTTTCTTCTCAACCGTAAATGTCTTGCGGTACCAACCAATACCACCATCGTGATAGCCACCGCCTTGGCCTTGATCGCCACCTTTACGTACGCCTTTCTCAAAAGACCAATCGTGAGGTATATTTAAAGCCGTCCAGTTGGAGACGTCTACGGTTTCTTTAGAAAATGATGCATCATCTTCTAAAATAAAACTCCAATGGTTATTAAAGTTTGTTTCTATACGTTGCGCATTTATTGCTCCAATCATTGCTAAGCAACACCATAAAAGCAATACTTGAAACTGTCCCATTTTAATCATAATATTTAATCTATACTTTAATTTTTATAATCAGCTTTAATCTGATAATTCCCTGGTAAAATTTTAAGTTTGATATATTTATTATCTTCTGTAGTAGAAGCTATATTTTTATTGGTTTTCGCTTTCCCTTTTTTCCATACTATAGTTCCATTCAATGTTATTTTAGATATATTTTTTCCCGTTTTTGGTATGCCAATATGAGCTAATGTTTCTTTAGGCGAAGTCAAATTCAATTTATAGGAATTTTCATCGCTTTTAATCGCTATCTTAATTTCGCCTTTTACAGTTGGTAAATCTTGAGTTAAGGTTTTTAAATTTGTTAAATTAGGTAACACTTCATATTCGCTCCAAGCTGCTTTTATTGGCTGAATTCCTGCAATATGCTTAGACAAAATAGTGTTAGGAGCATTCCAAGCATGATTGTAACTTCCGCCTCTAGGAAACATTTCATACAGCGTTGTTAACTTTTTATTATCAACTTGTTTTTTGTATTGGTCTTTCATTCTATCCAGTGCAGCTTTATAAGCGCCTGTAACACACATAGCCTCTTCTACCATCCATTCAAAATGCGGACTGCTAAAACGATTAGGAATTAAAACATTTTCTACGATTTTAGCATAGTTTTTTTCATCGGCAAGCCCCGATAAGATAGCCACACTGTTCGCCCTGTCATCTTTAAACTTCTCTGGGTTAGAACTATAATAGCCGTCTTTCCAAAACACCTTATCGTAATTGGCTTTAATTGATTTTAACCGTGCTTCATACCATAAAATATCTTCTTTTTTATTTAATATTTTTGCCATTATTTTAGCTTTTTCTAAAGCCATATAATAAAATGCCACTTGGATTGGTTTTTTGTCTACTGTATTTTTAACCCCCCAATCTACCCAGTCCCAAGAATCTGGACTTTGTCTATTTCTATATTTAGATACCCCATCGGCCTTCATTTCAAATAATGACAAATAGGTTTTTACATAAGGATAGGTTTGTTCTAAAGTTTCTCTATCTCCTGTATTCAAATAATACAACCATACGGTTTGAGAAATAAATTGCAGGCTTTGCCCCACCAATTCTCTATTTCTTAGAGGGCCTAAAGCACCTAAAACACCATCTTCACTAAAGTTAATGGCCGTTAATATCGATTTTTTCAATAGTTGGCGTCCTGCCTCATCCATAACATAAAACAGATAACCTGCTTGATCGGCAACATCTCCTATCCAATGCGCACGTTCTCTATCTGGGCAATCCATAAAATTATCTCTTGCACAAACAAATAAGGTATTATTACCCATTTCCCACAAACGTTGGTAAAAAGGATCGCTAGTTGAAAAGCGCCCTACCATTTCACCAACACTCATCCACCTATATTTTAAGGCTTTAACAATCACTCCTTCTGGAATTGTATATTTAACTTCATGGCCATTCATCCATGAAAAACTCTCAAAACGTTGCGTTCCAGATTTGGTGGTATAATCTGCATTTATTCTATTTAAACGGTTATCTGTTGTGAAATGAATGATTTGTCCTTTAGAAGATTCTATCTCCAAATAAGGCGTCACTTGCATGTTAAAAGGAAGCTTACAAACTAAAGTTTCTCCTTTACTCACATAGGGTAATTTTAATTTGTCGTTATTTGTATAATCCTTTAAGCCATGATTTATAAGCCTTGGTACAAAATTTTCAACCAAATCATACCAAGGTGCCGCTCCTGCTGTTGCTAAAACTTGTGCTGCACTCCAATTTGTAGCATTATATTTAGAGGTATACCACGCGTTTGAGGTCCAATCCTGTAAGTCGTTGTTTGCATTATACTTTACATTAAATTGTACAATGGCTTTACTTGCAACACAATCCTCGATTGCATAACCCGTATGCGGTTTCGCCTTCCAACTTTTATCCGACGCAATTATTTTATCGCCTATTTCTGCCGAAAACAACAGTCCTGCTTTACCACTGTCAATATGCGTGCCTTTATGTGTTTCTCTTCCCCAATACCAGGCTAATATGGCTATTGTATTTTCTCCTTTTTTCAAATAGGGTTTTATATCTACAGTTTCGTACCAAGAATTAGAAGGCGTTATTTTTTCTTTTCGCTGCCATTTTCCAGCTTGACTTGGTCCTCTAGCTACCCCTCCTTCGAAAACAACCATTTTGCCATTAATCCATAGCCAATATTTACTGTCTACCGAAATAGATGCTGTTGCTGTATTAAATGAAAGCTCCTCTAATTGGATTTGCTTTCTAAATACAGCCCATTGGTTTACCGAATGTTCTTGTGTGCTCCAAATCCATTTCGAATTAGACCAATCTGGAGATTGAGCCTGAATATTAGATATTTGATTAACTGTAATACATACCAATATTACAAATCTTAACATTTTATACATCATCATAATCATTTTTTCTTAGGAATATCATTCTGTAAAAAAGGTCCTTTATCTTTTGGTATTTGAGATTCTAAAAGTGCTTTCATTTTACATTCTACTTTTTTGTACTTTGTATCACCTGATAGGTTCACAAAAGACAGCAAACTGTTTTTATGTTCGTACAATTCT
>CALDUF010000096.1 GCA_937923515.1 uncultured Flavobacteriaceae bacterium | reverse complement strand
AAAAACATGACAAAAAATTTATTCCTTTCCTTTCTATTATTTATTACCGTTACACTATCTAAAGCTCAAAATGATATTGATGCTTTACTAGCAGCAGGAGTTGACAATGCAGAGCGTTTTGCAAACGATTATTTAGCTCCAGGAACTAATGGTTTAATGCATAGTATGAATGCGAATTGGTTTAATTCAGGAAAAGCGAAGCCTCTAGGTGGTTTTGAAATTTCTGTAATTGCTAATGCAGCTTCCGTTCAAGATGAAAACAAATCGTTTTTAATGGATATTAATGATTACAACAGCAATCCCGATCAAGATTATGTAATAACATTTGAAGATAATGTAACTACAAAAAATGTAGCTACAGCATTAGGAGAAAATGATCCTCAAGTCAATATCGTAATTACTTATGATACGGCACTAGGTGAGCAAACAGAAACAATTATTTTACCAAGCGGTATAGGAGACGCCAGTGCAAATTTATTACCTACTGCCTTTTTACAAGGTGCTTTAGGTTTAGGTAATGGTGTTGAGTTAAAAGCCAGATTTGTACCAAAAATAGAAACAGACGATGTCGCGTTAAATATGTACGGTGCAGGGTTACAAATAGAATTTACAGATTGGTTGCCTGCCGATAAGTTATGGCCAATAGCAATTTCTGGTCTAGTTGCCTACACGCATTTAGACGGTGCTTACGATCTTACTGAAACCTCAGGTATCAGTGGTAGCGATCAGAGATTAGAAAATGATACCAACACATGGTTGTTTCAATTATTAGCCTCAACAAAATTACCAGTAATAAATTTTTACGGTGGTTTGGGGTATGTTAAAGGCACATCAACATCAAACCTATTGGGAACATATACAGTGTCAAACGGGCCTTTACTTTCGCAAACTATTACAGATCCTTTTTCGGTATCTAGTGAAGTTGCTACAATGAGAGGCACTATAGGAACAAAATTAAAATTAGGCTTTTTTAGGCTTAATGCAGAATATCACGTGTCTGAATTCAATGCCTTTTCAGTAGGTGTCAATTTCGGATTTAGATAATGAATTAATAATTTTTCATAATAATTATTTAGTTTTTTTAGTTAGTTTTTATTTAATTTAGTTAAAAAGTGTAACATTTTCGTGTTACACTTTTTTCTTTTAGGTTTCAATTGGTTATGGATTAGAATTTGAGTAATTTTGTTCAACTTTAAAGAATAAAGTCACAACACGCTTTATTTCGTATTATAACGTATAATAAACAGTCTAAACAAAAAATTATGAAAGTTACCGTAGTTGGAGCAGGAGCAGTAGGTGCAAGTTGTGCCGAATACATAGCAATAAAAGATTTTGCATCTGAAGTTGTATTATTAGATATTAAGGAAGGTTATGCCGAAGGTAAAGCCATGGATTTGATGCAAACAGCATCATTAAACGGTTTTGATACTAAAATTACAGGTGCAACTAATGATTACACAGCAACAGCAAATAGTGATGTTTGTGTAATTACTTCTGGAATTCCTCGTAAGCCAGGAATGACAAGAGAAGAGTTGATAGGTATTAATGCAGGTATTGTAAAATCGGTGTCTTCAAGTTTAATAGAGCATTCTCCAAACACTATCATTATAGTAGTAAGTAATCCTATGGATACAATGACTTACTTGGTACATAAAACTACAGACTTACCAAAGCATAGAATTATTGGTATGGGTGGCGCTTTAGATTCTGCACGCTTTAAATATAGATTAGCAGAAGCTATGGAAGCTCCAATTAGCGATATTGACGGTATGGTAATAGGTGGGCATAGCGATAAAGGTATGGTGCCATTAACAAGCCATGCAACTAGAAATAGTATTAAAGTTTCTGAGTTTTTAAGTGCTGAGCGTTTAGAACAAGTTGCTGCAGATACTAAAGTAGGTGGTGCAACATTAACAAAATTATTAGGAACATCTGCTTGGTATGCGCCAGGAGCTGCTGTAAGTGGTATGGTTCAAGCCATAGCTTGCGACCAAAAGAAAATGTTTCCATGTTCTACATTTTTAGAAGGTGAATATGGTTTAAATGATATTTGTATTGGTGTTCCAGTAATTTTAGGGAAAAACGGTATTGAAAAAATAGTTGATGTCCCTTTAAGTGATGCTGAAAAAGCGCACATGAAAGCAAGTGCAGAAGGTGTTACTAAAACTAATGGATTACTAGAATTGTAATAGAATATATATCTATTATGCTTATATTTAATAAAGACTGTAGAAATACAGTCTTTTATTTTTTTATATTTGCCGCATGAGTCTCAAAAAATACATAGGCGTAATTGTAGTAATATTTGCGTTACTTGGTTTTGCAAATCAACAAAAAGGTGATGTGCATAATCAAGAAATTGTGCTTGAATTTAATGAGGCTAACGTTGCTAAAATAGATGCTCAGGCTACTGTTTTAATAATAAAGGCGCAGTTGCAACAACTAGGGATTAACCAGTTTAGAGTTGTTGAAAATAATGAGGGTAAATTAAAAATCACCTACCATAGTACCACAGCCGTATCTTCTGTAAAACGAGTGCTACTTAAAAATATCAGGTCGCAATTACATACCTATGATGAAGATAATGCACCGCTAGACTCTCCGTTAGAAGATAGTGCTGTTGCTTACCATCTTGATGTTCATGAGATTCAAAACGGAAACACGACAGATTCTGGACTTAACGGTATCGAAGTTTTAGATATTAAACCTAAAACAGATCGATTATTTAAGCCTAAAACGGCTACCGCAACATATTATAATACTACTAAAAAAGAGGAGGTTACTTTTAAAGTAACGTTTAATCTTCACAAAAGTAGACGTCATGCACTACAACACGCATTAGCTCAAATACCCGAAGTTAGAGCAGGACCTCGCTGCTGTTAATGGGTTGGTTTTACAATACCCAAATCTAAAGCGATAGGTTTATTTTGATACACCTATTTTAAAGATGGTTTTTCAACCTAAAAACCATAAATACATCACTTATAATATTACATAATAGTCACATCTAAACGCAAATTACATATCTATGTGTTTAGTACATAGTGACGAATTAAATTTTAAAAATGCAAAACAAAGGAGTAGTTAAGTTATTTGCCATATTGTTTGGTTTGGTTAGTATATACCAATTATCTTTCACATTTAAAGCAAATCAAATAGAAAACGAGGCTAAAGAATTAGCCATTAGTAAATTTCCAGAAGCAGATGAAGATTATCGCGCAAAGCGAAGTTTAGAAGAAATCAACTATCTAGATGCAAAAGCAAACGATACTGTTTTTGATATTTTAGTTGCAGATTATACATACAACGAGGTAAAGCAAAAAGCAATGAACCTTGGTTTAGACCTTAAAGGTGGTTTAAACGTAATTCTTCAGGTATCTGTAAAAGATATCTTGAAGGGTTTAGCTAACAACACTAAAGATCCTGTATTTAATACAGCTTTAGAAAATGCTACCGAGCTTCAAAAGGATAGTCAGAATACTTATTTAGAAGATTTCTTTACAGCTTTTGATGCCATAAAAGGAGATAAGAAATTAGCATCTCCAGATATATTTTACACTAAAGCTTTAGATGGTGAAATTGATGGTACGATGTCTGATAGCGAAGTACAAACTATTATTGAAACTAAAATTGACGAATCTATCGTTTCTGCTTTCGAAGTATTGCGTAAGCGTATTGACCAGTTTGGTGTAACACAACCAAACATACAACGTTTAGGAAACTCAGGTCGTATTTTAGTAGAATTACCAGGCGTAAAAGATATTGAGCGTGCTACAGGTTTATTACAAAGTACAGCCCAATTAGAGTTTTGGGATGCGTATAAGGGTGAGCAATTCGGACAATTTTTAGGACAAGCAGATCAAGTTTTAAAAGACTTAGTTGATGTTAAGCAAGACACCGAAGATGCAGAGCCTCAAGATGAAGAAAATGCTACTGAAGATAAAATTGATGAGCTTTTAGGAGAAGCTGCTACAGATTCTACAGAAGTAGATTTAACTTCAGGAAGACCTTTAATTAGCTTAATAAGAGGTGGCGGTTATCCTGGTGGACCAGTAATTGCAAGTTTCGAAATTAAAGATAAAGAAACGGTGCTTGAGTATTTAAACAAACCACAAGTTAGAGCGTTATTACCAGCTGAAATGCGTTATGTAAAATTTGCATTTAGTAAGCCAGAAAAAAACAGCGAGCTTGTAGATTTATATGCTTTAAAAAGCAATAGAGATAATACGCCAGAATTAAGTGGTGCGGTAGTAACAGATGCTAGACATACTTTTGGGCAAACAGGCAAGCCAGAGGTATCTATGCAAATGAATAGTAAAGGTGCTAAGATTTGGGAAGAAATGACAGGAAGAGCCTACCAACAAGGCGGCCAAATTGCTATTGTTTTAGATAACGTTGTGTATTCTGCACCAGGTGTAACAACTGGTCCAATTTCTGGAGGAAACTCTTCAATTTCGGGTAATTTTACATTAAACGAGGCGATAGATTTAGCAAACGTATTACGTGCAGGTAAATTACCAGCATCGGCAGATATTATTCAAAGTGAAGTTGTAGGGCCATCATTAGGTCAAGAAGCAATAGATAGTGGTACAAATTCATTTTTAATAGCACTAGCAGTGGTATTATTATGGATGATTTTCTACTACGGAAAGGCTGGTGGTTTTGCAGATATCGCTATGTTATTAAATATCCTATTAATCTTTGGTATTCTATCAGGTTTAGGAGCGGTATTAACATTACCTGGTATTGCAGGTATTGTATTAACTATCGGTATGTCGGTAGATGCAAACGTACTTATCTTTGAGCGTATTCGAGAAGAATTAGCCAAAGGTAAAGGTCAAAAAGAAGCTATTAAAGATGGGTTTGGTAATGCATTATCATCCATTCTAGATGCAAACATTACTACAGGTTTAACTGCATTAATCTTATTTATTTTTGGTACAGGGCCAATTAAAGGATTTGCAACAACCTTATTAATAGGTATAGCAACATCATTATTTACTGCAATTTTTATTACAAGATTATTAGTAGATTGGTACACAAACCGTGGTGGCGAATTAACGTTCTCAACATCAATTACAAAAAACCTATTTAGAAATATCAATATTGAGTTCTTGAAAAAACGTAAAATAGCGTATATCATTTCAGGAATCTTAATAGTAATTGGTTTAGGTTCTTTAGCTACAAATGGTTTAGATCAGGGTGTAGATTTTGTTGGGGGTAGAACGTATCAAGTACGTTTTGCACAAGATATGAATGCCTCCGAAATTACTGATGTACTTTCAGACCCAGCCGTATTTGGTAGTGCAAATGCCAAAACATTTGGTGACGCAAACCAATTAAAAATTACTACAAAATATAAGGTAAACGAAACAGGCGCAGAGGTAGATGAAGAAATAAGATCATCATTATTTAACGCCTTACAACCTTATTTTGAAGGTATGACCTATCAAGACTTTATAAGTGATGCCGAAGATAAAACTGTAGGTTTAATGCGTAACGATAAAGTAAGTCCAACCATTGCCGATGATATCAAAAAAGCATCATTCTGGGCAATCTTAGGCTCGTTAATCGTAGTGTTTTTATACATTTTATTCCGATTCAAAAAATGGCAATACTCGCTTGGAGCAGTAGCAGCAGTATTCCACGATGTATTAATCGTTTTGGGTATCTTCTCGCTTACTTACAAGTTTATGCCGTTTAATATGGAAATAGACCAAGCATTCATCGCAGCAATATTAACTGTAATTGGTTACTCATTAAATGATACCGTGGTAGTATTTGACAGAATTCGTGAATTCTTTAACGAGCATACCAGCTGGAAATTTGATCGTGTAGTAAATGCATCATTAAGTAGCACATTAAGTAGAACTTTAAATACATCTTTAACCACTTTAGTGGTACTACTATCCATATTTATTTTTGGAGGCGATTCTATTAGAGGGTTTATGTTCGCTTTAATTGTAGGTGTAATAGTAGGTACATATTCGTCGTTATTTATTGCAACACCAATAATGTACGATTCAGTAAGAAAATTAGAAGAAAATAAGAAGAGCTAACTCAAACTTTTTCTTTTTATAAAGCCTGTTAACGTAAGTTGCAGGCTTTTTTTATTTGGTATTACCGCTCTAGGTATCAGCGTTAAGATTGTTAAGTTTAACGTAATGCATTTTAAGTAAGGGTGCTTAGGTGCTCAAAGTGTTGTTGGGCTTATATTTATGCATTTCTATGTTACACTTTTTAATTCATGAACAAAAATGTGTGGCTATGTTTTTGTGTGCAACAATCCTTAACGTGTTTTGTTATTTCTAACTAAAATGAAATACTCTAATTTAATTAAGATGTCTTTTTGGTACTTCACAAAAAGAATGCTGCTTTGGTCGTTGAGGAGTGTATTAAGTGTATCGAAATGCTCTCGAAGCATAACACTTGAGGTGGATGTTTTTGCTAGTAGCTAAATTAAAATTAGAGGTTGTTTTGTTTTGGAGGTTTGTTCAACGTATTTACAGATATGCGCCGTGAGATAATGGCTTATACACCGTTAAACGAATTTAGCTGAAATTTTTTACAAAGTCAAAAAATATGCTAAGTGCTACTTCTTGTAAAACAATAAATAGGAGGTGTTTTTTTTATTTTCAGCTATTGTAAAATGTAAATTACTTTTTATATTTGCAGCCGAAAATTCTAAAAGAGAGGAGGTTAAGACCTATGTTAATTGTACCAATAAAAGAAGGAGAAAATATAGAAAGAGCGCTAAAACGCTACAAACGAAAGTTTGATAGAACAGGTAGAAAACGCACGCTACAAACAAGAAAACAGTTTACAAAACCTTCGGTAGCACGTAGAGCGCAATTGCAAAAAGCGCAATACATACAAACATTACGTGATACTGAAAATTTGTAATCTTTTAGTTATACACTACATAAATCCCGCAAACAGCGGGATTTTATTTGCTTCATCATTAAATAAAAGGTTGTACATTTATCTAGAAATCTTAGCGTTTAATTTTCTAAAACCTACAAATACCAATTGGCACTCCAAGCATTTACAGATTATCTTCTCTTAGAGAAAAATTACTCTAAACTTACGGTAAAAGCCTATGTGTCCGATTTAGAATCTTTTAAAAAATTTATATCAGAAACCTACCAATCAAAATCTATTGTAAACGTTAATTATCCGCAAATACGCAGTTGGATTGTTAGTTTGGTAGAATTGGGCTTGACCAACAGGAGTGTTAACCGCAAAATATCATCACTAAACACGTACTATAAATTTTTACTAAAAGTTGGTGATGTACAGCAAAACCCATTAACCAAACACAAAGCGCTTAAAACAAGTAAAAAAATACAAATACCATTTTCAGAACGAGAAATAGAAGTAGTACTAAACGCGCTTAATTTTGATGATTCTTTTACGGGCATTCGTGATAAACTCATTATAGAGCTGTTTTATTCAACCGGAATTCGACGTATAGAGCTAGTAGAATTAAAATTAGCAAGCATTGATGTACATGCTAAAACAGTTAAAGTTCTTGGAAAAAGAAATAAGGAACGTATAGTGCCGTTGTTAAATTCAGTAAAAGATACCTTAATAAAATACCTAGCAGCACGCAATACGTTACCTGTAATTGAAGATGACAACCAGCTTCTTTTAACAAAAAAAGGCGTTAAAATATATGAAACACTTGTTTACAGAATTATAAATGAGTATTTTAGTCTGGCTTCCTCAAAGGTAAAAAAGAGTCCACATATTTTGCGACATTCTTTTGCTACACATTTATTAAACCAGGGAGCAGATTTAAATGCTGTTAAAGAGCTTCTTGGTCATACAAGTTTAGCAGCTACGCAGGTATATACACATAATAGTATAGCCGAACTTAAAAAAGTACATTTAAAAGCGCATCCTAGAAGTAAAAAGTAGCGTTTTTAAATTTTTGTCTAATCAAAATAGTGATCGTTATGTAATACCACAATAAAGAGAATTAAACAGTTTATGTTTTTAATTTTCAAAAAACGCAAGCATCTCTATTTTTAATACCCAAAACCAAATGAAAGTAAACACGCAATCTATTAACTTTAATGCAGACAGAAAGTTAATTGCCTTTATTCAAAAGCGCATGGATAAATTAGATATGTTTTACGACAAGGTCATCAAATCTGATGTGTATTTAAAAGTTGAAAATACAAGTGATAAACAAAATAAAGTATTTGAAGCTAGAGTTAGTGTTCCTGGAGATAGTTTAATTGTAAAAAAACAATGTAAAACCTTTGAAGAAGGTGTGGGTGTAGCAGTTTCTTCTCTAGAAAGGCAGTTAAAAAAGCGTAAAGAAAAATTAAGAGCATATTCCTGATAATTTTTTTAAAAAAATGTTTTGAATAACTAAAAATATATATACATTTGCAGTCCGTTAGAAATAACGGGCTTTTTTTATGTGTAAAAAGCGTAAAAACGCCGATGTAGCTCAGCTGGCTAGAGCAGCTGATTTGTAATCAGCAGGTCGTGGGTTCGAGTCCCTCCATCGGCTCAAAAAAGGCAAAAAGTTAGTTCTTTAAAATACTGAAAAAATTAATTGGGAAGATACTCAAGCGGCCAACGAGGACAGACTGTAAATCTGTTGGTTTTTACCTTCGCAGGTTCGAATCCTGCTCTTCCCACATATAATTTTGCATAAGAGGTTGTCAAAAATAAATTTTTGTAAAACCTTGTTGGGAAATTATTTGGATTGGGTTGCCAATCCAGATTCATCGTGCGCAGCACGATAATCCTTAATAAAACCAAGCAAGTTTTAAACTTGCAAAACGCGGGAGTAGCTCAGTTGGTAGAGCGTCAGCCTTCCAAGCTGAATGTCGCCAGTTCGAACCTGGTCTCCCGCTCAAAATGTTTCTGCGAAGGCAGAAATCTCTTCCTTTTAAAGAAGAGAAGCTAAACACTTTACGCCGACGTAGCTCAGGGGTAGAGCGTTTCCTTGGTAAGGAAGAGGCCACGGGTTCAAATCCCGTCGTTGGCTCTAAAACTAAGAGGCCATCACGCCAAAAGCGTGATCGTTGGCTCTAAAACTGAGAGGCCATCACGCCAAAAACGTGATTGTTGGCTCAAAAAAATGAGAGCGTATAACGCCCAAAAGCGTAACAGTTATCTCAAAAATTAAATAAGAGTACACTAATAATATTATATAACTAAGATTTAAATTATTAAAACATGGCAAAGGCAACTTTCGATCGTTCAAAACCACACTTAAATATTGGTACTATTGGACACGTAGATCACGGTAAAACAACTTTAACTGCTGCTATTACTAAAGTATTAGCTGATGCAGGTTTATCA